>JALSPL010000454.1 GCA_026985975.1 Anaerolineae bacterium
CTCATTTTTGCCCTCGCGAGCAGCGTTAGCCAGGCTGCTCATCCATTCTGGATAAATTCTTATGCAACGACTATATGATCGGCAAACCATTTTCCTTTTCGTTCTTCCCATCCTTGCACTGATTCTGGCAGCCTGTTCTGTGCCGGCGCCCGCCTGCGATCAGAACGCCATCCGTTATCCCGCCGGACGAGAGCTGAACGGCGGGCCGGTGCGGCTGGGCGTCATCGACGCCAGCCCGCGTTTTACCGATGATCTGCCCGACAGCCTGCGCGCCTCACAAGCTTCGCTTGCCGTGCTGGATGATGTGCGATGGGGTTACATCGAGCCCAATGCGCCCCAGGGCGGCCATGCCTATGTGTGGAACGCGCCTTCGTCCGCACTGGATACGCGAGTGGCTGCGTATCAGCAAGCCGGTTTTGAGCTGGTGGTGGTGCTGCGGGCCTGGAATCCCTGGGCGCGCAGCTTCGGGCCCCAGGGCGGCCAGGCCGCGGTCGAGGCCTCGACGCCGCCGAAATCGGAATATCTGGATGATTACGCGGCCTGGGTGCAGGCGGTGGTGGAGCGCTATGATGCGGATGGCGTGGATGATTTTCCGGGCCTGGTGGATGTGAATGGCGACGGGCGTCCCGATCCGGTGCGCTATTTTCAGATCGAAACCGACGCCACCACCGGCGTGTGGTGGCAGGGAACCTCGCCCGAGACGAGCGCAGCGGACTATGTGACGTTGCTGCGCGCGGCCGCCGGGGCCGCCCGCGCCGCCTCGCCCGACGCCCGCATTATCCTGGCCGCAACCACCGCCAGCGACATGCTGGATCGTCAGCCCTCCGCCGCGGAACTGAAGGATATCGTCACCAACATCAGTCCCGACGTTTGCGGCGCCATTACGGCCTTCCAGCAGATACTTGCGGCCGACGACGCCTATGACATCATCGGCGTGCACAGCATGGCCGATTACACAGGCCTCGTCACCCTGGCCGATTGGGTGGCCACCGTGGCGGGCGCTGACAAACCTGTTTGGCTCACCGGCGTCACCACCGCCCCCGCCCTCACTGCTGATCCCGCCACCATCTCGGTGAATCCACTTTTCCCGGCCTATGGCGAGACCTTGTGGAACAGCCTGAAAGATGTCGCCGCGCCGGATCATGACGATGTCGTTTTGTGGTATCGGGCGGAACAAGCCCGATTGGCCTTCAAAAAATGGGTGATGGCCGCGGCCGGCGGCTTCGACGCCATCGTCATGGCCTATGAACAAGATCGCCCCGGCTATCAGAATTCCAATTTCGGCTTGCGCGATCTGGCGTTTCAGGGCATGTTGGGCGAAGCGGGCGACGGGCCGCCCGAAAAACGTCCGGCCATCTATGCCCTGGCCATGGCGCAAGGACAATTGGGGGGATACGCTGACGTGCTGCGCATGTCGGGATTTGCCGCTGGCGTGTACGTGTATGAATTCGGCGTAGAGGGGCAAACTGTGTACGCCCTCTGGTATGATGACGGCGTCGCTCAAGGCCCCAACGACGCGTCTGTTTCCCACACCGTGCATCTGCGCACGCCCGACGCCCAATTGCTGATGTTCACCACGCCCACGCGGCCGGGCCAGACCAGCCCCGAAGTGCAGACGCTCCTTCCCGTTGACGGCCTCGTCACCCTGGCGCTGACAGAAACCCCGGTCGTCATTCGCGGGCGCATCGCACCGCAAGGGCGGCAACAGTTGTTCCTGCCTTTCGTCAATCGCTGATCTGATCGACTGAAGTCTGGCGAAAATGAAATTGCGCCTGGATTCGTACGCATCATATCCAATGATCTGACGAAAATAGACCAAAGGACGAAGATTGACGAAAAAGAATCGT
>JALSPL010000455.1 GCA_026985975.1 Anaerolineae bacterium
AGCGACCAGCGGGAGCGAAGAATCTCGCGTTTGCAGACGGGGAGATTCCTCAGTCGCTGCGCTCCTTCGGAATGACGTAAACATAACTTTATTTACGAAGCAGCTCCTGCACCGCGGCAATGACATCGCCGATGCGGATGGGGCGCTGGAAGGTGCGGGTGACTGCCGCGCGCAGGGGCTGCCACCGGCCGCCATCGAAAACCCCGGTCAGCAGGATGACGGGGCGGCCCGGCAGCAGGGAAATGAGCCCGCGCACCTTCTCGGGCGTGGCGTTGGGATCCTGATACACGTCGATCAGCAGCAGGGGCGGGTCGTTCAGGCCCTTGAGGACGGCGGCGATGGCGTAATCCACGCCCGGCACGGCCATCACCTCATAGCCCAGCTCCTGCAATTCCGCCAGAATCAGGGTGCGGCTCTGCCAGTCGGCCGCAGAAAGCAGGATGTCATGGCGCAGCTCGGCCGGGCGCGGCTCAGTCATCTCCCGCCTCCGCCGCTTCGATGAGGGCGGCGCCGTTGGTCAGGCCGATGAGGGCCGCGGTGAAGGGCGCAACCTGCTCTGCGGGCAGGCGCAGACGATAGCCGACGTCCGCGCCGTAGTCCTCCGCCAGGATTTCCGCCTCGTAATCGGGAAGCAATCGCTGCAAGGGGCCGACAAAAGCGTAGGGGATGACGACATCCAGGTCGGCGGTGAGACGATGTTCGGCCAGCGGCAGGGAGGCCAGCGCCAGCTTCACCCCATCGCTGTAGGCCCGCACCAGCCCGCCCTTTCCCAGCTTGGTCCCGCCGAAATAGCGGGTGATGACAGCCACGATGTCACCGACGCCGCTATGCAGCAGCACGGTCCAGGCGGGACGCCCGGCGGTGCCGTGGGGTTCGCCGTCATCGCTGTAGCCGGCGCGGGCGCTGCTGCCGGGCGGCCCCACCACATAGGCCCACACGTTGTGCGTGGCGTCAGGAAATTCGGCGCGGATGGATTGAATGAAGGCGCGGGCCGCTTCCACGGTGGGAGCGTAGCTCAGGGTGGTAATGAAGCGACTGCGACGGATTTCCTCTTCGACGCGATGGCGGCGGGCGGGAATGGGATAGCGTTGGGGCATGAGCAAAAAACGCCCTGCGCGGGCAGGACGTTCAAGGGGTGAGGTGGATTGGGAAAACTTCGAACGGCGGCTAGTAGGTGAGGACGCGCGGCAATTCTTTGGCCTGAGCCACCCAGCTCTTCACCTGATTCAGGCTGGGAGGTCGGCGCACCAGTTTCTTTTCGGCGTTGACCGCCATGATCTTCTTGTAAAGATTGTCGGCGTTGCGCTGCGCCAGTTCGGGCACGGTGTCCACGCCCGCCGCCTCCAGCAGATCGGAATACTCCTCACCCACGCCCTTGATGCGGAACAGATCGGCGCGGTTGGCCCAGTGCAGGATCTTGGCGGGCTCGACGCCAATGGCCGCAGCCAATTCCTTGCGGCCTTTGGGATCGGCAGCGGCGGCCAGCAGGTCTTCAGTTTTCTTGACGCCAACATCCATCAATTTGGCGCCATAGACCTCGCCAATGCCCTCGATTGCGGTAATTTTCGCCATGGTTGATACTCCTTTGTAAAAATGGTTGAGAGGGTCGAAGAACGATAATAGGATAGTCCCAATACGCGAATCATGCAACTTGGACGCTCAGGGGATTACTCACGAGGCGGAATCCAGGGCTCCCAATCGAAATAGGCGCCCGTGTTGGGGTTCAACCACCACTGCATCACAAATTGCAGGCGCTGATGATGCCCGGGCGAAAGGTCCCGCCAGGGCGCAGACTCCCAACTGAACCATCCCACCTCGGAGGTCTCGCTGCTGGT
>JALSPL010000456.1 GCA_026985975.1 Anaerolineae bacterium
TGCTGGCCGTGGCCGCGAACGCCTATCCCGCGGACTCGCCCCGGCCTTTGTGGAGTGAGCAGGACCCCGAGCTGTGGGTGCAGGCGACCTTCGCCAGCATCCGCGAGGCCCTGAACGCCAGCGGCGTCGATCCGGCGCAGGTGACGGGCGTGGGCCTGACGGGGCAGATGCACGGGCTGGTGCTGCTGGATGAATCGGGCGACGTCCTGCGCCCGGCCATCCTCTGGAACGACCAGCGCACCGGCTCTCAGTGCGATGACATCCGCGAGCGCATCGGCAAGGCCCGGCTGATTCAGATCACGGGCAACGACGCGCTCACTGGTTTCACCGCGTCCAAGATCTTGTGGGTGCAGCAGCAGGAGCCCGATGTGTGGGTCCGGGCCCGACATATCCTCCTGCCCAAGGATTATGTGCGCTACCGCCTGACCGGCGAGCTGGCCATGGACAAGGCGGGAGGCTCGGGCACGCAACTTTTCGATCTGTCCCGCCGAGATTGGTCGCAGGAGATGCTGGCTGCGCTGGATATCCCGGCCGCGATGCTGCCCCCCACCTTCGAAGGCCCGGCCATCACCGGATGGGTGAGCGAGGACGCGGCCCGGCTCACAGGCCTGCGCGCGTACACGCCCGTGATGGCGGGCGGGGGCGATCAGGCGGCCGCGGCCGTGGGCGTGGGCGCGGTGCGCGAGGGCGTCGTTTCGCTGAGCCTGGGCACCTCGGGCGTGGTCTTCGCGGCCACCGACGCGCCTCTCATCGAGCCGCAGGGGCGGCTGCACGCGTTTTGCCACGCCGCGCCGGGACTGTGGCATCTCATGGGCGTGATGCTCAGCGCCGCGGGCAGCCTGCAATGGTATCGCGACACGCTGGCTCCGGGCGTTGATTTCGCCGACCTGGTGGCGGAGGCTGCAGAAGCGCCCGCGGGCAGCGAGGGGCTGCTGTTTTTGCCCTATCTCAGCGGCGAGCGCACGCCGCATCCCGACCCCCTGGCCCGGGGCGCGTGGGTGGGCCTCACCCGGCGGCATGGCCGGGCGCATCTTACCCGCGCGGTGCTGGAAGGCGTCGCCTTTGGTCTGAAGGACAGCTTCACATTGCTGCAAAGCTCGGGGTTGGGCGCAATTCGGCAGGTGCGGGTCTCGGGCGGCGGGGCCAAGAGCCCGCTGTGGCGGCAGATTCTGGCCGATGTGTTCGACGCAGAGCTGGCCACGGTGAACACCACCGAGGGCGCGGCCTATGGCGCGGCCTTACTGGCGGCGGTGGGCGCGGGCGTCTGGCCCGATACACCGGCGGCTTGCGACGCCGCGACCACCGTTACCGGCGTCACCACGCCCGACCCCGCGGGCGTGGCGGCCTATGGGCAGCCCTACCAACGCTATCGTGAACTCTATCCCGCGCTGCGTCCCACTTTCCATCAGCTTTCGTAACATGATGACAGATTTCATCGACGCGGTGGTGGCCGGTCATCTTTGCCTGGACGTTTTTCCCGATCTGAGTCGCATCCGGCCCGACGCGTTCGAGCGCCTATTCCAGCCGGGACGGCTGTTGGATATCGGCCCGGCGACTTTCGTCACCGGCGGTCCGGTATCCAACACGGGCCTGGCCCTGCACAAGCTGGGCCTGCGCACGCGGCTCATGGGCAAGGTGGGGGACGATATCTTCGGCGGCGCGGTGCGTCGGTATATCGAGCGTATCGAGCCGGAGCTGGTCTCGGGCATGGCTGTCTCGCCCGACGTGGACACATCCTATTCCATCGTCATCAACCCGCCCGGCGTGGATCGCATCTTCTTGCACCATCCCGGAGCCAATGATCATTTTTTCGCGGATGACCTGAATGACGACCTTATCGCCCGCAGCCGCCTCTTTCATTTCGGCTATCCGCCCCTGATGCGGTCGATGTACGCGGATGGCGGGGAGTCGCTGCGGGCCGTCTTCCGGCGGGCGAAACAAACGGGCGTCACCACCTCGCTGGATATGGCCCTGCCCGATCCCACCACGGCCAGCGGACGAGCGCCCTGGCCCGAGATCCTGGGCAAAACCCTGCCCTTTGTCGATATCTTCCTGCCCAGCATCGAGGAGCTGCTGTTCACCCTGTGGCGGGATGAATACGAGCGCCTGCGGGCCGACGCGGGCGGCCCCGACATCCTGCCCCTGATCACGCCCGGCCTGCTGGGAACGATGAGCGGGCGGCTGCATGAGATGGGCGTGGCCGTGGCGGTGATCAAGCTGGGATGGCGGGGATTGTATCTGCACACCGCAGACGCGGCTCGCATCGCCGAGATGGGCCGGGCCGCGCCCGATGATACAGCGGCCTGGGCGAATCGCATCTACTGGGCCCCGACCTTCCAGGTGCAGGTGGCGGGCACCACCGGGGCGGGAGACGCCACCATCGCCGGATTTTTGGCCGCATTGCTGCGGGGGCTCTCGCCCGAGGAGGCGCTGACCATGGCCACCGCGGTGGGAGCCTGCAATGTGGAGGCCGCGGACAGTCTCAGCGGCATCCGCTCGTGGCAGGAGACCCGGGACCGGGTGCAGGCAGGCTGGCCCAGGCGGGAGCAGCCCCTGGACGCGTTCGGCTGGCGCTATCGGCCCGAAATCGGCTTGTGGAGCCCGGAGGCGTGACATGGCGTTGACGGGCGAGCGCACCTTTGTCGGTTTCGGCTTCGGAGCTATCCAGGCCGGGCTGTTTTTGTATGAAGCGTATCAATCGGGCCATTTCGGGCGGCTGGCGGTGGCCGAGGTGCTGCCCGAGCGGGTGGCGGCTTTGCGCAAGGCGGGCGGCCGCTACGGTCTGAACATCGCCCGCGAAGATGGCGTCGAGCGGGTTGAGATCGGGCCGGTGGAGATTGATGATCCAGCGGTCCCGGCAGACCGGGCGCGGCTGGTCGCGGCCATCGCCGAGGCGGGGGAGATAGCCACCGCCATCCCCAAAGTCGATTGGTATGTCTCGCCCGGGCCCGATAGCCTGCACAAGATTTTGGCCGCGGGCCTGCGGGAGAAAGCGCGGCGGCGCGGCCCGCGGGCCGTGATCTACGCCGCCGAAAACCACAATCATGCGGCGGAAATCTTGCAAAAAGCTGTTTTGGGCGAGATTCCGGCAGGAGAGCAGGAGGATGTGCGGGCGCAGGCCCGTTTCCTCAACACCGTCATCGGCAAGATGAGCGGCGTCAAGACCGATGCCGGGGAAATCCGGGCGCTGGATCTGCGCCCCATCACGCCCGACGCCCCGGACGCCTTTCTGGTCGAGGCCTTCAATCACATCCTCATCTCCCGCATCAGCTTCGATGATTTCACCCGCGGCATCGCCGTCTTCGAAGAGAAGGACGACCTGCTGCCTTTCGAGGAGGCCAAGCTCTACGGTCACAACGCGGTGCACGCGCTGGCCGCGTATCTGGGCTGGCTGCGGGGTCACGAATTCATCGCCGATATTCGCCAGGACGCCGCGCTGATGGCGTTGCTGCGGGCGGCGTTTATTCAGGAATCGGGCGGGGCGCTGGTTCGCAAGTATGCGGGCGTCGATGCGCTGTTCACGCCCGCGGGCTACGCTGCCTACGCCGACGATCTGCTCGCGCGCATGACCAATCCCTGGCTGCGGGACACCGTGGCGCGAGTGGGGCGGGATCCAGCCCGCAAGTTGGGCTGGGATGATCGCCTTGTGGGAACCATGCGTCTGGCTCTAAGCCAGGACATTCAGCCGGAACGCTTCGCGTTGGGCGCGGCCGCGGCGTTGCGTCGCCTGGGTCTGCCGCCCGATGCGGCGGAAGACGTCGTTAGCGCCCGGTTGCACCACATCTGGCGGGCGTCTGCGCCTGAGCCTGGGGCGGCTGCGCAGGTGTTGGCGCTGGTGCTGCGGGCCTGGCGCGGCTCAACCTGACAGGTTCCCCCTCAGCTTTTCAATTTTTCAACTGTTGGCGTCGGCGCACCTGTTGGGTGCAGTCACCTGGCGGCAAGGAACCTGTCAGGTTTGGCATGACGCCGGGCATTTGCTGCTCATTGTTGTTTCTCATCGCTCAAAGGAGTTGAGATCATGGAAAAGTACGGCTACAAATTCTCGTTCGGTCCCTGGAACATCCACGAAGGCGCGGATCCCTTCGGCCCGCCCGTGCGCCCCAGCGTCCCCTTTGCCGAAAAGCTCGCTATCCTCAAGGACCTGGGCTTCGACGCCATGCAGTTCCATGACGACGACGCCGTGCCCGAGCTGGACAACCTGTCCGCCGCCCAAATCCGTCAGCAGGCCGGGGCGATGAAGGCGCTGCTGGATGATCATGGCCTGACGGCGGAGTTCGTGGCTCCCCGCCTGTGGGAGCACCCCATGACCATCGATGGCGCGTTCACGGCCAATGATCCGGCGGCCCGGGCCTACGCCATCGATCGGGCCAGGAAGGCCGTGGACATCGCCCGCGTTCTGGGCACAGACCTGATGGTGCTATGGCTGGCCCGGGAGGGAACGTATCTGCGCGAGGCTAAGGACGCGGTGCGGGCCACGCAGCAGTTGCTGGAAGCGGTGAACGCATTGCTGGATTACGACCCCGACCTGCGCATCGTCATCGAGCCCAAGCCCAATGAGCCCATGGATCTGGCCTACATCCCCACCATCGGTCACGCCCTGGCCCTGGGCATGCAGAGCAACGACCCCTCGCGGGTGGGCGGCCTTATCGAATCGGCTCACGCGGTGCTGGCGGGCCTGGACCCGGCGGATGAGATGAGCTTCGCTCTGGCCCTGGGCAAGCTGTGGAGCGTGCATCTCAATGACCAGAATGGCCTAAAGTACGACCAGGATCGCTCCTTCGGGTCGGTGAACCTGCGGCGGGCCTTCAATCAGGTGCGAGTGCTGGATGAAAACCGTTATTGGGAAATCGGCCTGGTGGGGCTGGACGTGAAGGCCCTGCGCACCCAGCCGCCCGAGCTGGCCGCCAAGCATCTGCGCAACAGTTTGCAGATGTTCCTGCGCCTGGTCGAGGTCGTGCGTTCGCTGGATCGCCAGCGCATCGATGAGCTTCGCGTAGCCAGAGACTATGAGGAACTGGATTGGCTCGTCGTGCAGGCCTTGATGGGCTGACCGTTGCGTCCAGTCTCAGTCATCGCCCACGAGAATATGGGTGATGATAGTGGCGCCGGAGCCGCCGATGTTCTGCGTCATGGCGATGTGGGCGTGATCGAGCTGATTCGCGCCCGCTTCGCCCCGCAATTGCTGCACCGCCTCCACGATCTGATACATGCCCGTGGCCCCCACCGGATGTCCGCGGGCCTTGAGGCCGCCCATGGTGTTGATGGGCAGGCGGCCATCCCGGGCCAGCGCACCCGACGCGGCCAATTCCAGAGCCTTTCCCTTGGGCGCGAAGCCGCTGGCCTCCAGCGACAGCGCCGCCATGATGCTGAAGGCGTCGTGCAGTTCGAAAAAGTCGATGTCGTTGGGCGTCACGCCGGCCAGGGCGTAGGCTTTGTGGCTGGAGATGTACGCGGCTTCCAGCCACAGCGGGTCGCTGCGGTCGTGCACGGCCAGGGTGTCAGTGGCGGAGACGCTGGCCGCCACTCGCACCAGACGCTTGCCGAGCCCGAACTCCCGGGCCCGTTCGTAGGGCATCAACACCACGGCCGCCGCGCCGTCGCAGATGGGTGAGCTGTCCATGATGTTGATGGGCGGGGCGATGGGCGCGGCCGAAGCGTAACGCTCGGGCGTGAGCCGGAGATGGAACATGGCGTTGGGATTGCCCAGTGCGTTCTCGTGGGCGATGATGGGGAAGGGCGCAAAATCGGCTTTGTGCACGCCGAATTCATACATGTAGCGTCGCATGATCAAAGCGTTGAGGGCAACAAAAGTTGCGCCTTCCGCGGCCTCGTAATCCTGATCCGCAGCCATGGCCAGGCCGGCGGTGGTCTCGGCGGGCAGGGTGTCGGTCATCTTCTCCACCCCGGCCGCGATGACCGTATCGACCATGCCGCTGGCCACGGCCAGCACGCCCGCGCGCATGGCCGCGGCGCCGGAGGCGCACGCCGCCTCGATTTTGGCCGCCTCGACGCCCCGCAGGCCCGAGAAATCCGCAATCAGCGTGGCCAGATGCTCCTGGCCGCTGAGTTCGCCCGAGAGCATATTGCCCACATAAAGTGCATCTGCGGTCTCGACGCCCGCATCCGCCATGGCTGCGCGTACTGCATCATGGCCCAGATGGCGCAAAGATTGGTTCCACAGCTCACCCACGGGCGTTTGTCCGATGCCTACGATTGCAACGTCTCGCATAACTATCGATAACCTCGTTTACCTGAGTTTTCGTGTGATTGACGAGACGCAAAACGTGATGCGTGAAACGTCATGCCATCCATCCAATTTCATTACGTCTCACGTTTTACGTTTCACGCCTCATTTCATTTTGATTTTTCCGCGGTAGCGAAGGTATGTCGCATAGTCAATCACTATCCGCCGCTCGATATATTGCCGGGTGGTGGCAGCAAGATGCCGGCGTTCCTCGATTTTATCCGTGACTTGCAGCGAAAACGCGTCGCTGCCCGCGCCGGAGCCGAAGGAGACCACCAGGATCTTGTCTCCAGGTCGGGCTTCATCCAGCACTGCGGTGAGCCCCACCAGGGAAGCGCCCGAATAGGTGTTGCCGATGACGCCCGACAGCAGGCCCGTTTCCACCTGCTCCGGCTTGAACCCCAGCATCTTCGCCGCCCGGCTGGGAAATTTGACGTTGGGCTGATGCAGCACGACATAACGGTAGTCGTCCGCGGTGCGGTTCAGTTGCTGCATCAGCAGTTTGCCCGCGGTGACCACGTGCTCGAAATAGGCGGGATCGCCGGTGAAGCGCATGCCGTGGGAGGGATACTCGGCGCCGGGCCGCCGCCAGAAGTCGGGGGTGTCGGTGACATAAGAGAGAGAGCCTTCCCATCGGGCCAGGGCCTCGTGCGCCGGGCCGATGATGAGGGCGGCTCCGCCCGCAGCCGCGGTGTATTCCAGCGCGTCGCCCGGGCGTCCCTGCGACGTATCAGCGCCAATGCCCATGGCGTAGTCGGCCATCTCTGCGCCCACCAGCCCCACTGCGGCCACCACGGCCTCGGTGCCCGCCTTGCATGCAAATTCCCAATCGCCCGCCTGAATCAGCGGCACAGCGTCCAGGACCTCGGCCACGATGGTGGAGGTGGGTTTGACTGCGTAAGGATGGCTTTCGCTGCCCACCCAGATGGCCCGCAGGTCGCGGCCGGCCAGGCCCGCGCGGGCCAGCGCATTGCGCCCGGCCTCGATGGCGATGGTGGCGGTGTCCTCATCCAGGCCGGGCACAGCTTTTTCCTTGATGGGAACGCCGCCAACGCCGCCGGTCCATTGTTTCGAGACTTCGGTCGCGGGCAGCCGGTAGCGGGGAATGTAAACGCCGTAGCCGACAATGCCGACCGGGCGGGAGGGGGTTAGGAGGATGGATTCGGTCATGGGAATCGATAGAAAAGGTTCGGTTGAGATAACTCTGAAGTTCGATGGAGATTCAATCGAGATTCTTCGATGAATGTTACAAATCTCTACGAATCTCTACGAATCGCCAATCTCTTTTTGTGCAGCGCCATGTGCCCGCGCTGGATGCCTTCGGTGACCAGCGCGCGTAGCGCGGCCAGGTTTTGGGCCAGGCCCGCAGCGACGAAGATTCGGGATAGTCGGCGGGCGTCGGGATTGCCCAGCAGTTTCATGGCCAGCCGGGCGGTGGGATGATAACGGGTGAGCCCGCCCACCGTGCCCACGGCCAGGGGCATTTCCAATCGTCCCAGCAGGTGATTATCCACCACCCGCCAATCGGTCAGCGCCCGATATTGGCCATCGCGCGCAGCCCAGGCGTGCCCGCCCGCCTCGATGGCCCGCCAGTCCTGCCCTGTGGCCAGGGCTGCCGCATCGATGCCATTGAATACGCCCTTGTTGTGGGTGGCTGCGCGATAAGGGTCGACCACGGCGAAGGCGTTGGCCTCGAAAATGCCCCGGGCCACCTCCTCGCCCGGCAGTTCGGGCGTTTCCAGCGCGCCCACGGGGATGCGGCAACTGGCCCAGGCCCGGCGTTGGTCACTGAGATTGGAGAGGATGCGCAATAACGCCCGCCCC
>JALSPL010000457.1 GCA_026985975.1 Anaerolineae bacterium
AGACGGGCGCCTTTCAGGGTGCTGCCGGTGGAGATGACGTCATCCACAAAAACGACCTTCTTGCCCCGCACGCGCTCGATGTCCCGGCCATCCATCCACAGGGTTTGCGGCTGGCCCGTGGTGATGCTGATGACTTCAGCGCTGATGGCGCCGGTCATGTAGGGCTTGCGGCTCTTGCGCAGCACCACGTAGGGCAGCCCGCTCTTGACGGACATGGCGTAGATCAGGGGGATGCTTTTGGCCTCGGGCGTGACCAGGAGCTCGGCTTCGGCGGGCAGTTGCGCCACCAGGGCGTGGGCCACCGCTTCGGTGAGAGGCGTGTCGCCCAGGATGTTGAGGATGGCGATGACCACGCCCGGAGCGATCTCCACGCGGGGCAGATGCCGGGTGACGCCAGCGAGTTTGACGGTGTAGGGGCTAAGAAGTTCGGGTGGGACCATGATTTCAGTGTGCGGTGTGCAGTGAGTGATTGCGGGGTACATGGGCGTTACGCCCGGAGCGATGATCGATCCTGATGATCCATTTTAGCACAGCAGCGGCTGTCAGGCATAGCGCAGGAGCGGGAGCGCAGCTGCGACCGAGCCCGCTTGACGATAGGCGGCGATTTGCTCGCGGGCGGGCGTCTCTCGCTGCGCGAGCATGGATTCCAGACGATGAAGCAGATGGACATCGGGATCGCCAGCCAGGGCGCGGCGGGCCGCGAACAGGGCCAACGCTGCGGTTTTGGCGATGTCGGGGGCATCGAAGCCCAGGCGGGCGCTGCGCTGATGGGCGGCGGCGTCAGGCGTCGTGGCCCGGCCCGGCAGCGTCTCATCCAGCGCCAGCCCCTTGAGCAGGGCCAGCAACGATGCGTACAGATCGAAATCTCGGCAGCTATCGAAGGCCTTGAACTCGATGCGGCCCGCCTCGGCTGGCACGCGGGCGGGTTGGGTAAGCGAGGGAGCGCTGTCGAGCATGTGGTCGGCGTCGTGCAGAAAGACCATGACCGCGGGCCGGGGGCCCGTCCGCCGCCAGGTGCGCACCGAATAGCCGTCCCACAGAGCGCCATCGTAAAAAGCAGAGCTGAAGCTGAAGGGGATGATGGCGGGGCTGTAAAAGGTGAGCTTGCGCCCGAGGTCGATCAACGCCGCATCATCCAGCCCCGAGCAGGAAAAACTCAGGTCAGGGCCATAGGTGAGCATGGGGATTTCAGCGGTCTGCATCTCGGGCGACCCCTGCCGCCGGGCCAGCTCGTAGGGCGTCAGCCGCGGCTCGGGCGTGAATTCGGTGCGCCAGGGGTTGAAGCTGATCCAGACGGGGGTGAAGCCATCGACCGCGGCCCGGGCCTGCATCAACCGAAAACTCTCCCGCAATTCATCCACCGCCCCATCGATGCTCTCGTGAATGGTGGTGCGGATCTCGATGCCCTTGGGCGGGCAGTCGATGACCTGCTCCTCATCATCGAAGCGCTCGAAGCCCTCGATGTACCAGCGCTTGACCTTGATGCCCGCATCCCCCACCCGCAACTGAGGATAATCGCCCTCATAGCGAGGCAGATCGGCAATGATGGCGTCGAAAGCGGCGAAGGGCGTGTTGCTGAAATCGGCAAAATCCCCGGCCTCATTCAAAAAGGCCGTCTCATGTTCGAGGCCAAAGAAGAAGCGGCGGGCCATCTCACTCACCGTTGGGCGTTGACGCGGGCCCAGCCGATTGCGGCTTTTGCAGCAGCGTGGCCAGCCGAATCTTGGCGAAAGCCTCGGTCTGATAATCCTTGGCCGCGTTGGCCGCGGCGGCCGCTTTCTGATAATAATCCACGGCCTGATGCACATCCCCCTGGGATTCA
>JALSPL010000458.1 GCA_026985975.1 Anaerolineae bacterium
GGTCATGACCGCCGAAAGGACGTCTTCGGCGACGCTGACGACGGGGTTGCCCACGCCCGCGGTGGCGGCGGTGACCACGGGCCGGGCCGTGGCCTTGACCGCATGCAATCCCCCGGCCGCCAGCAATCCCAGCGCCATGGCCAGCGCCGGGCTCATGTCGGAGATGACATTGCTGTTGGAGGCGAACAGCACCGCGCCCGCCGCGGGCCGGATAAAGGTCTGAATGGCGTCGTTGACGGTGTCCACCGCCGGGATTTTATCGGCGGTCATTTCGATGATCAGCAGAATGGTCAGCAGGCCCAGCACCCAGGGATTGGTCAAAATGTCCCAGGGAGATTGCAGGGTGATGAGATCGGTGTAACGGGCCAGGAGTCCCACGATGAGCAGGGGCAGATAGGCGTTCAGCCCCGCCGCCGAAGAGAGTCCGAATGCAGACAAAATTTCAATCATGGTTGGAGAAGGAGAATGATGCGGGTGACGATGCACCCGCAGGCGCATCCGATTCTTGTTCCATTATACGCCATTTTTCCAAAAAAGTTGCGTCGTCTCCTTTCTTGCAAAAAGCCCCCCGGAAAAATCCCGGAGGGCTGTATAGCGATGATCAAAAATCCATCAGAGGGTTTCGGCCACCAGTTCGGCGATATCTTTCACCTTCAGGCCCTCCTCGCCCGCTTCCTTCGAGGCGTCGGTCATCATGGTCAAGCAGAAGGGGCAGCCCACGGCGATACAGCTTGCGCCGGTCTCCACCGCCTCTTCGTAACGCTTCATATTTACGGCCTGATCACCGTGCTCTTCTTCTTTCCACATCTGAGCGCCGCCGGCCCCGCAGCAGAAGGAGAGATTGCGGTTGTGCTCCATCTCCACCGTCTCGGTTACGGCAAAGCTGAGAACATCGCGCGGGGCGTCATATACGCCATTGTGGCGGCCCAGATAGCAAGGATCGTGGAAGGTCACCGTCTCGTCCAATTCCTTCCTGGGCCGTATCTTGCCTTCTTTCAGCAGCTCTTCGATCATCTGCGAGTGGTGGATGACCTCATAATCGCCGCCAAATGCGCCATATTCTGCGCCCAGCGTGTTCAGACCATGTGGACAGGTGGTGATGATCTTTTTGGCTTTCACCTCGTTCAGCGTTTCGACATTCTGGCTGGCCAGCTCGAAGAAGAGATATTCGTTGCCGGCCCGGCGGGCGGAATCGCCGCAGCACATCTCACGGTCGCCCAGCACAGCGAAATTCACCCCGGCTTCCTTCAGGATTTTGGCGAAAGCCTTGGCTGTGGATTGGGCCCGCATGTCATAGGCGGGCGCACAGCCCACCCACCACAGCACATCGAAGTCGGGATTTTCATCAACGGTGGGGATGTTGAGTCCTTTGGCCCAGTTCATCCGATCCGAAGCGCTGAGCTTCCAGGGGTTGCCGGTGCGCTCCATGCCCGTGAAGGCTGTTTGCAGCTCCGAGGGGAAGTCGCTCTCCATCAGCACCTGATTGCGGCGCACGTGCATGATATCGAACATGGGCTCGTTGCCCACCGGGCAGACCTCCACGCAGGCGCCGCACGAGGTGCAGGCCCACAACGCCGATTCCGTCAGGGCGAAATCCATGAGGTTGATCTCGCACTGGCCGCCGCTGGCCAATTCGTCTACATGATCGTTGATGAAATAGCGTTTGTTCACTTCCAGCGCCGAAGGCGAGAGCTCCTTGCCCGTCACATAGGCCGGGCAGGCGTCCTGGCAGCGATTGCACATGATGCAGGCGTAGGGATCGAGAATTCCCTTCCATGTGAGATCGGTGAGTTTCGCCGCGCCGAATTGCTCGATGCTCTCATCATCGAAGTCGATGGGCTCCATCGCGCTCAATGACGGGCGTTGTGGCTTGGCCAGGAAGTTGAATCCGGCCATGATGAGATGGAAATGCTTGCTGTGAGGGAAATAGGGAATGAATGCCAAAATCAGCCCCAGGGCAATCCACCAGGAGGCGTGCTGCCAGAAAACCAGCGTCCCCTCCGGCAACCCCGCCCAGAGCTGGCTGACTGTGGTGGCAAAAGGCTGATAGAAATCGGCGCCTTCGCGGGCCACGGTGAAACTCTCGCCCAGGAAGCGGAAACCTACGTGAAAAAGGATGAAAAGGCCGACGATGAGCGAATCCCTTTGCACCCCGCCCTGCCGCACTTTCTCCATCACCTTGATGTTGTCTCTGAAAACAAGATGGGGATCATGAATGAGAAAACGTCGCACCAGGAAGTAACTCATGCCAATGATGACCGAGACGCTGAAAATATCCGCCACGAATCGATAGATATTGCCAATGACGCCGGTCCCCAGGAATTTGATGGGAAAATAGCCTTGCAGAACGTCTCCGAAGTTCACCAGGAAATAAAATGTGAAGCCCCACGCCACCATAGCATGGAAAACGCTGCTGACGGGCCGGGTCTTCCAGATCGGACGCAAGGTCAACCAATCGATCAGCGCCCGCCAGGCCCGCGGCAGGATGTTCTCATCATCATAATCGCCTTGGCCACGTTTGATGACGAGATAGACTTTATAAAAAGCCCAGTAACCATTGTAAATGGTGGCCAAAACCAGAACGGTAAAAATAAATTTTTCTACCAGTGTGAGCATTGGATACTCCTTGGAGAGAAAAACGTTGGGAAGAAGTTCCACATTGATCAAATTGGAAGTTACGCTACTATAAAACAGAGTGCATGGTTTTGCAAAAAGTTCGCACAGATTACCGCGTCGCGTCATCTTTCTTTTTGTGCACCGCGAGGGGCTGCGGAGGGCAATTTGCGCTCTAACGAAATTCTAATGGAAAAAGGGTTGACATCCCTAACGCAATGCGTCATAATAGGACTGTAACGCAGTGCGTCACGCCGATCTGAGCGGATGATACTGTTCGCCCGACGTCAAAATCGAAATGATCAAAATGACAATACAACATTCAAATATCCCCAGCGGATAGGAGGAAACCGAACCATGATTCCCGGCAGCATCAAAGATAGCACCCAGAAAGTAAAAGACGGCGCCCAGAAGATGATCGACAGGGTCGAGGAAAGCGCTCAACCCGTTGTCAACCCCTTTTTCAAGGCCGCTCACAGCCTGCTGCTCGCCAGCATCGGCGTCGTTGCTCTGAGCAAAGAGGAGATCGAAACGGTGGTGAATCGTCTGGTCGAGAAAGGCGAGATCACCGAAAAAGATGGCCGCAAACTGGTGGAAGAGCTGGTCTCTCGCACCAGGGAAGTGAGTCAGTCCAGCGTGAAGAAGACCACCGAACGCGTCGGCAAGACCACCAGCAAGACCGAGGACCTGCTCACCAAGCGCATCGAGGCAGTCCTCAACACCATGAACATCCCCAGCAAACAGGACATCGATCAACTGACTCGCAAGATCGACGCTCTTTCTCGCAAAGTTAGCGCTTTGGATAAGAAACTCAGTTCGGAAGGAAAGAGACCCGCCGTCAAGAAAGCCGCATAAGCTATTCAGCATCAGCAAGCGACACTGCACAAACGCCCCGCTCAATTTGCCGGGGCGTTTGTTTTTGGGGCGATGTTTGGCATTCGCGGAGACAATGGGTATCATAACAGCATCCAGTCCATCCTGCGCTCTGCGCTTTTATCTTGCTCGAAGGCGGTTTCATGCTCCTAGGCATTGGCTATCTCCCCGGCAGAACCGGGCCGCGGTTCTGGCGACGCTTCGACGCCGCTGAGATCCGTGACGATTTTTCTCATATTGCGGCATTGGGTTTGGACGCGGTGCGCGTTCCCCTTTTCTGGCATGATTTCCAGCCGGGCGCAGATCGCATCGCCCCCCGGATGCTGGATCGTTTTGGCGAATTTCTGGATATGGCCGAGGATCAGCATCTGAGTGTCATGGCCGGATTATGGGCCGGTTTTTGGGATGGGGCGCTGTGGTGGCCCGATTGGGGCGTCAATCCGGCGCCGCTGCCGCCGCACTGGCCCATGTTGGTCAACGATAAGTGGATCAATTGGGGGCGGCTGCGTCATCCTTTCATCGATGAGCGCATGCTCCAGGCCCGGGAGCATCTTGTCCGGGAGATGGTGGCCTATTACGCCGACCATCCCGCCCTGATGGGGTGGGAGCCGCTGCCCGGTTTCGGGCGGCTTTCCGCTGCCAGCGATAAAACTGCGACCAGGCGTTGGCTGGACGATGTGATCGCCATGATGGGGCGAGCGGCTCCCGCACAGCAAAACATCTTTTTGCTGGCTTTCGACGCCCTGGAAAACGCGAACGCCATCGGTCCCAAGGCTATCATCGAGGCGGGAGGCAATCCGGGCCTGAGCATGGCCACGTTCGCCAGCGATCGCCGCCATCTGCCCCTGAGCATTCGCTGGCTCAGCTTCGCTGTAGAACTGACCAACGCCCTGGCCGAGCAGCCTGTTTCCCTGTATCTGGCCGGGCTGCCCACCACCGCCGCCGGAGAGCGTTCTGTGGCCCGGGATGGCGTTTTTTACGCCAGCGAGGAGGACGCGGCCGAGCATCTGGCCCAGATCCTCGCCCTGGCCCGCCAGGCTCGGCTGCCCGCTCTGTGGCTGTGGCGCTGGGCGGATATTCCCGAAGAACAATGGCGGGAGCCGCCATACGACCGTCCCGGCTGGCGGCGACATACAGGCCTGCTGCGGGCCGATGGCAATGAAAAAAAACTGGTGCAGGCTCTGACTTCACAGGCCGACGCACCGGAATTCTCTCATTTGGATGTAGACCTGGACGCTTATCATCGCGATCCCTATCACTATCTCAACGCTCTCTGGCAGGAATTTAGCTAAACCTTGGCGCGCACCATGACAAAAGGCATTATTGCAGCAGGTAGCGAGAAAACCGCAGAGGCCGGAGCGGAGATGTTGCGGGCGGGCGGCAACGCTGTCGATGCAGCCGTCGCCGCCGCATTCGCCAGTTTTTTGGCCGAACCCACCCTGGTTTCACCCGGCGGCGGCGGTTTCGCCCTGATTTTTCGACACGACGACGCCCGTTCCTGGCTGTATGACTTCTTCGTTGACTTCCCGGGCCTGGGATTGACGCCCGAAACCTGGCCTGATCCCGTAGACTTTTACGCTGTCACCGTGGATTACGGCCCGGCGCATCAGCTTTTTCACATCGGTCGGGCCAGCGTGGCCACGCCGGGACTGATTGCCGGTTTGTGCCGGATGCAGGACGATCTTGGACGTTTTCCCCTGCGCACAGTCCTCGAACCGGCCATTCACTACGCCCGCCATGGCATCCCCATCGGACGGTTCGGGGCCTACGTGGGCGAACTGCTTTATGACATCTTTGCTGCGGATGACGAACTGGCCCGGCTCTTTGGCGCTCCCGGCGCCTTTCTGCGCGCCGAGCATCTGTATAGAAATCCCGATCTGGCCGACACCCTGGAGGCTCTGGGGCATGAAGGCCCGGATCTGTTCTACAAGGGTGAAATCGCCCGCGCCATCTTGCAGGATCAACGGCAACATGGCGGGCTGCTGACAGCAAAAGACCTGGAAACCTATCAGGTTGCCGTGCGCGAACCACTGCGTCAGCATTACCGCCGGTATGAGCTTCTCACAAATCCGCCTCCTTCTCGTGGCGGCGCCCTCATCGCCTTCTCTCTGGCCTTGCTGGCCGATTACGATCTGAGTTTGACGCCATTTGGCAGCGCCGAACACCTGGAACTGCTGACGGAAGTCATGCGCCAGACCAACCTCGCCCGGCCCTTGTTCGATATCTCAGGGGATGCTGGCGTCTTTTTGTCCCCTGACAACATCCAACGCCATGCCGCCGAACTCGCCCGACGCTTACGGGATCATCACCGCCATCCCCCGGACATCCCTCCGCCCGTCGAGCACAACAACACCAGCCACATCAGCGTCCTCGATGGCGACGGCAACCTGGTGGCGCTGACCACCACCGCCGGCGAGACCCCCGGCTTCATCGTTCCCGGCACAGGCGTCATCCTCAATAACATTCTGGGTGAGGCCGATCTGCATCCCAACGGCTTTTTGCAGGGCCAGCCGGGCGTGCGCATCGGCTCCATGATGGCTCCCACCGTCGCTTTGCACGATGGCGAGCCTGTCCTGGCCGTGGGCTCGGGCGGGGCCAATCGCATCCGTTCCGCAATCCTGCAGGTATTCCTCAATTACATCGATTTTCACATGCAGTTGCAGGACGCGGTGGAAAGTCCCCGTATTCATTTCGAGAACAACGCTACGCAAATCGAGGCGGGATATTCGCCGATGTCGGTTGAAAAATTACGTCATTGGGGGTATGATGTGAATGTTTGGCCTACGCGGCACATGTTTTTTGGCGGCGCCCATGCGGTGGGTCGAACGGCCTCCGGCATGTTCGAAGGCGCAGGCGATTCGCGCCGCGATGGCGCTGTCGTTCAGGTGATATAAACTTTCGACGCCGATCGTTCGCTGATATTCTCTCAAACGGCGGCGCATCAGTCAGCGTTTTTTACTTGCGATGCCATCATGTCAGAAAATCCAACCGATTTGCAACTCAGCCAGGCGGCTCAGCGTTTTCGCGACGCCCACATGCAAGCCTTTCTCAAAGATTGGATCAGCCGCATGCGCGGGCGACGAAGCGATTTGCTGAGCTATGATGAAGTGCGTCAGATTTTGCATGCCCAGGAGATGGGCGTGCGACCGAAACTGGAAGAGGTTCCGCTGGATAAAATCGTGGGAAGCGTTGGCCGCTACCGCGATTTCAACAACATCTTTTTGCCCCGAAATGAAGCCCTGCAGGAGCGTTGGGCCCGGGTGGACGCCGCCCGTGAGGGATTGGTGGGATTACCCCCCGTCGAGCTTTTGAAAGTAGGCGATCTCTATTTCGTAAAGGACGGCAATCACCGCGTCTCGGTGGCCCGCGCCCACGACGAGAAAAGCATCGAGGCGTATGTAACGCCGGTGGAGACCTCGGTTCCTGTCGATGCCGAATCGGCGGAAGAATTGCGCGCATGGCTGATCGAAGCCAGCCGCCTACAGTTTCTGGAACGCACGAAATTGAATCGGTTTTATCCCGACGCCCCCATTCGTCTGACCGAACCCGGCCGTTATCGCGATCTTGACGAGCAAATCGCCGTACATCGCTGGTATATGGGTGAGGAGCGGGATGCGGAAGTCCCCTACGAAGATGCGGCCAAAAGCTGGTACGAAAACGTCTATCTGCCCCTGGCCAGCGAGATCGAAAACAGCGGACTATTGAATGAATTTCCCGACCGCACCGTAACCGATCTTTATTTATGGCTGTGCAAACATCGCGAGGAACTGCGCGGGCAATATGATCTCCAGCTCGATGAAAAAGCGGCGGTCTCGACCTTTGCCAGCGTTTACAGCGGCAAGCCCTTGCGTCAGGCCCTGAAAAAAGCCCGCCTCAAACTCGCCCGACTCACCGGAGGCAGCGATGTCATCCTTGGCCTGCCCAAACAGTCCGGGGACGAAAGCGCCAGCAATGCGGCTCCTGCCGATGAGTCCGATACGACGTCATGATCGGTCACAAGTTTCAGATCATCTGGAATCATCTGCATAACCGCACCTGTCAGACGTGTCTGCATCTGGACGTCTTCCGCAGCAGCGGTGATGGTCAGCAAAGCAAGCGCCACGCTTTTTGCCGCAATCCCGCCTCTCCTCACTTCAACCGCCCCATCCCAGGCGAAGCCTGGTGCCCGCATTATCAGCGGCGTGAGACCTCCCCGCGTTGAATCTTTGGATCGACTGAAAAAGATTAATCTCACGCAAAGCCACGAAGGCGCAAAGAAAAATATCATGGTTTCGCCAAGGAAGATCGGCTGAACCCCATCAAATTTGCTGTTTCAGCTATCGTCAATGCTGATTCGGACCTTTTTCAGGAGCGCCATCTTTGGAGCCTGAGACCTTCTGAAGGTTCAACGCGTCATCACGGGCAGATAAAGCGCATGCTTGAAGTTGACTGTGCAACTGCTGACCAGGGTATAGGCTCCGGCTGCGCCGTTGTAGCCATCTATCGCCACATAATAAACCCCGGCATCCATCTTCGCCCGCACCAGGTTGGCGTCAGCGCCTTGCAAACAATCATCCGGGTATGCGCTTTTCAGCAGAAAAACGTCCAAATCCTGAGCAGGATCGTCGGGGAATATCTGGAGTTGGACATCGGTGTTGTCATAGGGGATCTGCAGACGGTAAACCGCCTCTGGTCCCGTCTCCGGCCATGCCGGGCGACAGGCGGTATAGACGACGACATTGTTATCCCAGGTTTGGGTGTTGCCGGCATAACGGGCGTTGCAATCCATCGCCACGGCCTGTTCGATGGCCAACCTGCCCGGCTCGGGCGTCGGCGTAACGGTGGGCGTGGGCGTGCGGGTCGGCGTCGAAGTGGGGATGGGGACATTCGTTTCGTAAACGATCTCCAATTTGGGACTGATGTCCGGCCGGAAATCGTAACTCATCACATCAAGATAATGGTTTAATTCATTATTGGCCGCGTTTTGGATGATGATGGCCAGAGCGTTTCCGTTTTGCCAGCCTGGTCGGCTGATGATTTCCTGGATGACGGCGGCAATATCAGGCGAATCAAACCAGGAGTAGTTGGGCGGCGCCTGGGCGATCTCCCAACCGACGGCGGCCGATGTGAGCGGACGTTGGCTGGCCAGAGTTTCGGAATTCGCGAAGGAGCGAGCCGAGTCAGTTTTATCCGCCTGGATTTTCACTCGAATAGGCGTGTCTCTGGTCCATTCGCCGTAGTAAAGCGATAGTTTGGCCTGTACGATTCGCGAACCCTGCGGGATATCGATATTCTGAAAACGAATGCCGTTGACATAAGCTGTTTCGCTGGCGCCAACGCGCACATAACTCCAATCGTTGCGATTCTCGCCCGTCGCCAACTGCACGCTGGTGTCATCCTCCGACGCTTTGACTTGCAGGCTGATGACGTTGGTGATGGGCGTCGGCGTGGGCGTGACTGCGGGCGCGTCCCGTCCGGTCCTGGCCCGGGAGAGCATCGGGGGTAGCGAGAGGAGGATGGCGGCGGTGAGGATGAGTGTGGGAATAGCGAATCGCTTCATAGATGCGGCGCTCATGGAAGAAAGATATGGGAGGAAGCTCAGAAGAAAAACCAACTGGCGCGTGACTCTATCTTACTTCTGTGTCGGGCAAAGGTCAACATCGGGCAACGCGTCTCTCTTCAGTTTACCAATTGAATATGAACATCCTATGAAAGGATGAGATTCTCTGGATGACAGTTTTGTCATTTTTTGCGTCTGGCTCATGGCCGAACCCCGCCCGACGTGCTATAATCGCGGCCATGAACGCCCGTCGCACCACCATCGGCTACACGCTGTTACTGCTATTGCTCCTCATCCCCGCCTGGGCGCCGCTGACGCGGCCCGGCCTGCCCGCGTGGCGCCCGGGCGCGCTGCCCGCGCTAGGCGTGAGTGCAGGCGCTGGCGATTGGGCGCTGCTGCCCGCGCGCATCCTGCACGCCGCGGGCCTGGGCAATGTGGCCGCACTCAAAGCCAGCATCGCCCTGGGCCTGATACTGGTTGGGCTTTTGATCTTCTTCGGGCTCAGAAATCTGTGGGGGAATAAAGCCAGCCTTCTTAGCGCCGTGCTGGCCCTTTACGCCCCCATCTTCCTCAGCGCCATTTACATCGAGGGCGCTGTCGCCAGCGTGTGGCTGGCCGCGGGGATAGCCGCACTTCTCTGGCAAATAGAAAAAACAAGCTGGCCGCGGTGGCTGGTGGGCTCCGCGGGCATTCTTGTTGCGATCTTCAGCATCTTCCACAGCAATCCGCAGCCGCCATTTTCTTTGCATCTTTTGTTCGAGTCGCCATGGCATTGGAGCGCCAACGCCATCGATCTGCATGCCGCCTTCGCCTGGACGCCCGGTCTCATCCTGCTGGCCCTGGTTATCATTGCGCTATGGCGGCTGGCGGGCCATCGCCCCGAAAACGCTCAAGCCGTTTGGGGCGTGTTGTTCACAGTCTTGCTGCTGGTGGGAGCCTCCTACTTTGTTGGCGATTTGCGTATGGCCTTTCTGCTGACCAGCGTTTTGCCCCTGGCCGCGGCGGCAGGATATGCCCTGCGTCTGTTTCCTGCACTGGAGACGCCCGCCATCTGGGCGGTCTTGCTGATTATGCCCATCCTGGCCGCGGGCCCGGCCCTCTCACCCAACTTCGTGGATGTTCCCATCCCCGAACACCCCGCGGCCATCTTTGGCGACCATCAGATCCTGCTCATCGACGTCCGCCTCGAAGGCGACCTGTCGCCCGGGCACAGCGTCAGCGTGGCGGCCGCATGGCAGGCCTTGCAGCCCATCGACTTCGACTACAACATCTTCATTCATGTGGTGGATGACGCGGGCCAGACCGTGGCTCAATTCGATGGCCAGCCCCGGGGCGGCGACCGTCCCATGACCACATGGACGCCGGGCGAGATCATCACCGACGCCTACACCGTCGGCATTCCCGCCGACGCGCCGACCACGCTACGCGTGCAAATGGGCCTCTACAACTGGCAGTCGGGCCAGCGCCTGCTCCTTTCCGACGGTTCCGACTCATTGACAATGGGTCATTGACAACTATGAAAACCCTTCGTTCCGCCTCTTTCTGGACGGCGATGCTGCTGACGATTTTCGCCATCGCCCCCTTGCTGCGACCCGGCTATTTCTGGGCTGCGCATGACGCGCGCCACGATGTCTATTTCATCCTGCAATACAACATCACCTGGAACGAAGGCATTCTCTTTCCCCGCTGGTCGCCCGATTGGGCCTTTGGCTACGGCTATCCCTTCTTCAACATCTATGCGCCCGGCGCCACCTTTCTGGGGACCCTGCTCTATCGCACTCTGCACCTGACCCTGGAAAACGCGGTCAAGGCGACCTTCATCGTGACGCTGCTTATCAGCGCCTGGGCCATGTGGCTGTTCGTGCGGGATTGGCTGGGCGAGCGGGCGGCGCTGGTGGCCGCAGTGGCCTACGTTTACGTTCCCTATCATCTGGTGGATGTGTATGTGCGGGCCGCCATGGCCGAAAGCCTGGCCCTGGCCCTGCTGCCCCTGGCTCTGTGGGCCGTGCGCCGCGTCGTCAGGCGTCCCGCCGCCCTCAACATCGTCCTCGTCGCTCTCACCTACGCCGCCATCCATCTCAGCTCCAATCTGGTGGCGCTGCTGTTCACGCCCGTGCTGGGCCTGTATTTGCTGGCGCTGGTCTGCTTTGAAAATAATTTGATCTCACGCAAAAACGCTGAGTCGCAAAGGAAAAATAGGGGAAAGGTTGACGAAGATGGACGAATGGACGAAGGTGGACGAAATGAATCGTCTACTTTCGTCGAGATTCGTCTACTTTCGTCGAGCCGTAGGCTCTTTCCCTTTGCGTCTTTGCGCCTTTGCGTGAGACGTCTCCTGGCCCCGGCCGCGGGATTGGGCCTGGGCGTGGCCCTGGCCGCGTTCTTCATCCTGCCCGCCCTGGCCGAAAAGAATTTCGTCAATCTCAGCCAATGGTATGGCGGCTATTACGACTTCCATGAGCATTTCGTCTACTTCGCCCAGCTCTTCGATCCCCGCTGGGGTTATGGCATTAGCACGCCCGGGCCGGATGATACGCTCAGCTACCAATTGGGCCTGGCGCTCTTCGCCCTGGCCGCGCTGGCCGCGTGGGCGTGGTGGCGGCGTCCGGGCAAAGAGCGCATCGAGATCGGCTTCTGGCTGATCATCTTGCTGGGCAGCGCCTGGCTGACCACCGCCGCTTCCACCCTGGCCTGGGATCATGTCCCCATGGTGGCCATGGCCCAATTCCCCTGGCGCTATCTCTCTCTGGCCGCGCTGGCCCTGGCCATCCTCGCCCCCGTCATCCTCATCTTCGCCGACCACGCAATCGATGGCCCGGATCATCACGCCACCTCATGGCTCATCCCCCTGATGCTCTCGGGCCTGATCATCTTCGCCAGCAGCCGTTATCTGACCATTCAGGTCACCGATCCGCCGCCGGGCGGGGCTACGCTGGCCGGGCTGATGGCATTCGAGCGCAGCTCCGACGAGATGACCGGCATGACATCCACCGCCGATGAAGTTGCGACCTGGTCGCCCATTGCCGACCTGCACATGGCGGGCAAACCGGTCACCACCCAGGTGGATTACGGCCTGGTGCAGGCCAACCCCCATCTGGCCGTGGACGCCCGCGAGCACAGCGTTATCTCCGAGACGGTGCGGGTATGGACCGATGCGCCGGGGCAGCGCCTGCCCTTCTATCGCCAATGGTATCCCGGCTGGACAGCGACCATCATGGACCCGGACACGGGCGAGGTCATCCAGCGCTTCGCGCTCACCCCCGACGACACCCGTCCGCCCTACGGCCTCCTCGACGTCCCCGTGCCCGAAGGCGACTCTCTCCTGCGCATCTCCTTTGAGAACACCCCCATCCGCATCATCGGCAACGCCATCTCCATCCTGACCGCCATTTTGCTTTTGGGGCTGACGGTTTGGGGCGTTTATCGACATAGATTAACCTGAATGACTTTACGGAATGTCAAAAGATGGTTAATGGATTGACATTTGTAAAGCAAAATTGTAAAATGTAAAACAAGAACTCATTTTGCAAAACAGGTGATCAATATGCAAACAGCAACTGCACAAGTAAGCAAAAAATACCAAATGGTTATCCCAAAAGAGGTGCGGAAAGCCCTGGGCATCAAGCCCCATGATCAGATTCTTTTCCTGATTGATGGTAACCGCGTTTATTTGCGGCCGCGCCCCACAAGTTTCACAGAGGCGCTAAGCGGTTTGCACGCCCATGTCTGGCATCAATCTGGTGAAGCGTGGCTGGAGAAGGAGCGGGCGTCATGGGAGGAGTAGAACGCCTGCGGGATGATTTATCCCGTTATCAGGCCGTTGCTATCGACACGATGATCTTCATTTATGTCCTGGAAAAAAATCCCATCTATTTTTCACTGGCGAAAACTATTTTGGAGATCGTGGAAGCGGGCCTGGTTGAAGGCGTTATCAGCGTTATTACTCTGACAGAACTGCTGACTGCGCCAGCGCAAGAGAAGGATGTCGAGGCCATGCGGGAATATGAAATGTATTTGTTAAACTTTCCTCACCTCACTGTCTTGCCCGTGAATGTTGAGATCGCTCGGGCCGCGGCCCATGTGCGAGGCGACATCGGTCTGCCTGCGCCTGACGCCATCATTCTTGCGACAGCTCAAAACGTGCAAGTCGATGCTATTGTCACCAATGACAAACGATGGCGGCACAAAATCTCCGGGACGGAAGTTGTTCTTCTTGAGGATTATCTTCCAGACGAATATGAGTCTGTTGTCGGACCTGAAGCGTAAAGCAGATCTCAAACGCGATCTGCTCCGCTCTCCCCTCGTCCTGCTCATCCTTCTCAGCCTGTTCATCCTGGCGCCGCTGCTGGCCTCGGGCTACTTTCTGCACGCCCACGACGCCCGTCACAGCCTCATCTGGCTGGTGGAATATGATCAGGGCATTCGCGACGGCTTTCTCTGGCCGCGCTGGGCGCCCGATCACTCCCAGGGTTACGGCTACCCTCTGTTTACTTTCTACGCGCCCCTGGCCTTCGCCATCGCCGAGGTCTTTCATCTGCTGGGGGCCAGCATCGTGGGCGCGGTCAAGATCACCTGGGCGCTGGCCACGATTTTGGCGGGCGTGAGCATGTATCGGCTGGCCCGCAGCTTGTGGGGAGTCGGGCCCGCGTTCATCGCCGGGCTGCTCTACATGACCGCTCCGTATCATCTGGTCAACAGCTACGTGCGCGGCTCCCTGGCCGAATTCGTGGCCCTGGCCCTTTATCCCTGGGTGATTCACAGCTTCTGGCAGGTGTTGACGCGCAAAAACGCCCGCAGCGTGGCCCTGGCCGCGCTCAGCCTGGGCCTGCTGATCATGACCCACAGCGTCACGCTGATGCTGCTGCCGCCCCTGCTGGCGCTGCTCATCCTCACCTGGCTGGCGCTGGACTGGCGGCGGGAGGGCAAGGTTCCGTGGCGGGCCGCGCTTTACGCCCTGGCCGCGGGCCTGCTGGGCGGGATGTTCGCCGCCATCTTTTTACTGCCGGTCATCGGCGAGACCCAATACATCGTCGTCGATCAGTGGATTCCGGCCGAAAGCTATAACTACCCCAAACAATTCCTCTACCTCTTCCAGTGGTTCGACTTCACCTGGGGCTATGGTTTCGCCCTGCCCGGGCCCGATGACGGCATGAATCTATCCGTTGGCCTGTGGCTGATGATGTCGAGCATCGTCGCACTGCCGCTGGTCATCCGCAAGCGTCCGCAGCGTCCGGTGTTGTTCTGGGGATTTTTCGCAATCGCCGCCATCGCCCTCTTCGCTACCCTGGCCCCCAGCAAGATATTTTGGGATGTCATTCCCATGATCAAGCTGGTGCAGTTCCCTTTCCGGTTTCTGGCCCCGGCCACCCTTTTTCTGGCGCTGGTTTCAGCGGGATCGGTCGCCGCTCTGCTGCCCGCCCGCCGCGATGCCCTCCACCCCATCCTGCTGGCCCTGGCATTGGCTATCTTGCTGGGCTCCTGGACCTACGCCCGGCCCCAACACACCGCCGTGGCGACAAAGGATGTCAGCCCGGCCGCGGATATCTATTTCGAGCTGGATTATCCCGATATGCGCGGCAGCACCGCCTTTGCGGGCGACAAACCGGTCACTTCTCCCAAAATCGAGGCCTATCTGGCGGGCGAGCCTCTCCCTCTGGCCGGGATCATCGACGGCGTCGGGGATGTGACCAGCGTCCGGCATGGCGCAGGCTCCGATGAGGTGCGTGTCAGCGCCCAAACGCCCGTCACCCTGCAATTCTACACCTACTGGTATCCGGGCTGGCGGGCGTGGATCGATGATCAGTCGGCGGCGACGCGGGCCGAAGGCCCGGACGCGCTCATCACGGTGGCTGTTCCCGCGGGCGAGCACGACGTGCGCATCCGTTTCACCAACACCCCCCTGCGCACCATCGCCGCACTCATCACCCTGACCACCCTGCTGATTTTGGCCATCCTCTTCTTCTGGGATACAATCCGCCAGCCTTTTTTACTTTTTACTTTTACCTTTTGACTTCAACCTATGCCCACCCGAAAATGTCCCAACTGCGGGACGCCCGTCAGTCATAAAGCCAAAGATTGCTTCATGTGCGGCTATCAGTTCGAGCAGCCGCGGCGGCTGCGTCTGCGCGTCCCCTGGGCGGATATTGTCCTGGCGTTGGTCATCGTCGCCTTGGTCGTCTTGTGGTGGCGCTGGGACGACCAAAGGCAGGCGCTGGCTCTGACGCCTTCATCCACGCCCACCATCACGCCCACAGCCACCAACACCCCCACACTGACGCCCACTCCCACCATCACCCCCACGCCCACGCCCGTCCCCACGCCCACGCCCATCGTGCACATCGTGCGCCAAGGTGACACCTATCTGGGCATCGCCAATCAATATGGCATCGATCTGGACGTGTTGCTGGCCGCCAATAATCTGACCACGAAGGATATTTTGCGGCCCGGACAGACGCTGAACATCCCGGCGGATGAGGCTGACGCGCCCCTGCCCACGCCCGAGCCCCTTTCCGGCCTCATCAACTATCCGGTCGAACCGGGCGACACCGTGGAGTCCATCGCCATTCGCTTCCAAATCCCCACCACCGCCATCCTCGAAAACAACGATATCTCCGACCCCAACAAATTGCAAGTGGGACAGGTGTTGATCATTCCTGTGGGGACCATTACGCCCACGCCCGAGCTCGCGACCACCGCCACGCCCGTCCCCAAAATCCAGCCGCCCGTGCTCATTAGCCCGCCCGATGGCGGCGTGTATGCGGGCGAGACCGGCCCGCTGCTGCGCTGGGTGGCCCCGGGCCTGCTGCCGGAGGATGTCTGGTATCAGGTGGGGTTGGCCTACGCCGATCCCCATCTGCCCAAAATCGAACCCGTCCGCACCAAAGCCAGCAGCCTGCGTCTGGATGACGCGCTGCGTCCGTCCCCCGACGCCGCCTCTTCCGGGATGCGTTGGTGGGTGCGATTGGTGCGCCTGACTCGCGATGGCGAGATCGTCCCCATCAGCCAGGCCAGCCCTGTGCGCAGCTTTCAGTGGCGATGAGAGCATCGCCTAGATTGGGCCCGGAAGCTTCGGAATGCTGTAAAACTGCGGAAATCTGCGTGTGTCAGCGTTATCTTGCGTTCTGGATTTCATTTCTTGCCGGCGTGCAAACGCTCATGACATTTGCCGGGCGAGGAAAGAACGTTGGGAGGGGTTAATCGAACTCCGGCGGCGATACAGGCGCCGTTACCTCGATGCGCACGCCCTGGTGCGGGCCGGACGTCATCTGCATCCTGCCGCCAATCATTGCCGCCCGCTCGTGCATGTTTAACAGTCCGTAGGATCGTCTCTCCAATAATGCGTCAAAACGGGGAAGGGATTCCATTCCCCGCCCATCATCCTGTATGGTCAGGCGTATGTGGCTGTTGGCGTTGGACGCCTCAGTTGGGGGAAGATGCAGTTGCACATCGACATGTCGGGCGTGGGCGTGTTTTTCTACGTTCCACAGCGCCTCCTGAAAGATGCGGAAGAGCATATTTTCCGTCTCTTCAGAAAGAGGCGTCTCTTCATCACCCTGAACAAAGAAGCTGACGGAAATGCCCGTTCGTTCCCGGAATCGTTCACACTGAGAGCGTATGGCGTCGGACAGTCCCAATACATCCAGCGTTGCGGGGCGCAGATCATTGCAGATGCGGCGCACATCGTTCATTGTTTGTTTAAGTCGCTGGGCCGATTGATCCAGACTGGATTCGGCCAGTTCAGGGTGCAAGACATGTCTATCCCTGATGCTGCGGTAGATGACGTGGATGTTTTGGATGATATCGTCGTGCAGTTCCCGGGCGATGCGTTTGCGCTCTTCTTCGCGCACAAAAGTAAGGTTTTTGTAAAGTTGCGCCAATTCCTTTTCTCGCCGTTGCAGTTGGACGAGCAATTTCAGATTTCGGATGACCAGGGCGGTTTGTCGGGCCAGCGTTGCCAGGATGCGCCGGTCTTCTTCGCTGAAAGCGTCGCCGCTCTGATTCGGACCGACAACCAGCGCCGCCGTGAGATCGGATGCAGATGATTCGCTGGGCAGCCGGGTGGGAATCCACATTCGGGCGTGGGGGCAGTGGAGCAATGCCTTTTCGGGCGCCGAAAGACGCGAAACAGGCGTTCGTTGACGTAAAACATCACTGGTGATGATGTGTTCAGCCGCTTGTAATGTCTGATAAAATGGCCCGGCCAGTGAGAACTGTCGTGACTGAAAGGCTTGCAAGGGGCATTCGCCCAAGGCGTGTATGAATATCTGCCCATTCTTATCATCATCCGACATGGGCAACAAGAAACAGGCGCATCGCAATTTCATGGTGGCTGTTACATTTTCCAACAACGCTTGCGCCAGTTCTTGCGGCCCTTCAACGCTGGCCAGTTGTTTGCCCGTCCTTTCCACAACCAATTGATAATCATACCATCCGCGATAGAATATCTGATCAACCCAGTGCTGCAAGATGTGATGCAGGGGAGAAAAAAGCATGGCCAACGAGACGGCCAGTACTGTCGCCAATAAAAGGGAAGCCTCTCGCGTTCGGGGGAAAATGGCGTTCAGAAGCCAGAATAGCCCGGCAAACAGCCCGGCCATCAATCCAAAAAGAAGAATATGCACCAGTGTGCGGTTGAGAAACCAATCAATAGCCCCCGCCTCACCGCTGCGCAATGCGTATGCGACTGACAAGGGGAGAAAGATGAGAGAAATAAACAACCAACTGGGGGAAATAATCGGCGTCTGGCGTAACAATAAGGGCAATAAGTAGAACAGGATGAAAGGCAACAGACTGGCAAGCATACCAGCGACAATCAGGCGTTGTCGTTGACGCGCCAATGGGGGAGCCTTGGACCATCGGAAAAAGAGTAGTGCAACGGCAAAAAAGAGTGCTATAAAAAGGTAGATCAGTTGCAGGATATTCCAGACTTCACCGGAAAAAAAGAAGGATATTCCCCGCCACATGAAGAGAAATCGCAAGAGAAACAGCAACGCGGCGCCATAGGCCAGATAAATCAGACGTCGCACCCATTGAGACGTGTGTTGTTGCGGGAATGTGGCGAAAAAGTGGATGGTCACAGGGATGACCGCTATCAATGCGACGTAGTAAAGATAGCCGCCCCAGCGCAGCGTGTAGGTCCCCAGGCTGCCGCCGGCGAGGATCAGCGCCACCAATTGGCTGAGCAGGAAAAAATGGCGGATTGTTCTATGTTTGGGATTATAGAGCCAGAGGAGTGTAGCGATGCCCCAATAGAAAAGCGCCACCAGCAGCGGCATGATATTTTTCAGACGTTGTGGCCATGAAAGAAGGGGGACAACACTTTTGATGGTTATGGTTTTTCCCCCTCGTTCCAGCGTCCACCAGGTGACGCCGCCCGCTTTGGCGCCATCAAATACGCTGACGGCCTGACGCCACGGCGTCCCCTGGACAATCAGGAGTCGATCGCCTGGCAGAAATCCAACGTCACTGAAGAAGCCCAGGGCGTCCAGGTCTAAGATGACGCCTGTTCGGTTTTCGATCTCCACGCCCGGATCTGGAAAACTGGCGCGAAAGAAGATGGCAAAGCCGATTATGAGCAAAACGCCCAGATCGACCAGCAATAGGAGGAGATGGGAAAGTGGAAAGGATTTAGTGCGCGAGAAAATCATCAGGGATCGTCAGCCATCGTTGGAGATACCCGGAAAGAAGGCCTTCCGGATCATCCTTGGCTTGCAGACTGTAATGCGCAATGACTTGGAGCCGGGCGATTTCGGCTACAATGTAGGCGTCTGCGCCATGATCTCTGGCAATTTGGCGAATTTGACGCCGCGCGTCCTGGCTGTGTGCAGCTTGGCGCCATAATGATCGGAAATCTTTTCGCACTGAAGGAGGAGCAAACTCGGTGATAAAGAAAAATGGCAGGGTGCGTTTGCCTGATGCCAGATCGGAATGGGCGTTTTCCTGAAAGAAGCCGTTGAGATCGTTGATTAGTTGCAGGGCAACGCCCAGATTATAGCCGAATTTGTAATAGCGGGCCAGCGTTTCCTGAGGGGCTGCGCCGCAATGAGCGCCTGCCTCGACAGCCAGCCCAAAGAAGGCGCCTGATTTGTTCTGAATATGCAGCCAGTATGTTTCCAGGGCATCGATGCCGCGGGGCAGAAGATCCAGGTGCTGGCCTTCGGCCATAACCAAGATGATCTGATTGAAGCGACGGCTCAGGTTTAGATATTGTCCTGTAGAAAAGCTGTTTTCGGCCCGCAGTAGAGCCAGATTGGCGAGGCTGATGAATCCTGTTCCCAGATTGATGGTTCGCGCCGCGGCGTTGTTTCCTTTCTGCCAATAGGTCACATCGTCGTCTTCTGCGTCATCCAGAAGACGGGCGGCAATGTGCAGGGAGCGCCACGCCGCAGCGATGGGCGTGACGCTCCCTGCAGAGCCTCCGGCCGCTACACACGCTGTCCGGATCAATCCGAGCGTTTCGGGATGAACGCGCTCGAATATCGACAGTATCTGCGTGATGGCGTCCGCATAAGCGGGAGTGGGGATTGCGTGTGTAACAAGCTCCCGCAAAAAGGCGTGGACGGCGGCGGCGAATGCGTCATCCATGATGTTTATGCCGCGCTTCCTTCAGGAGATACGGAAATGAGCGGCCAGCCGATTTCGGGCAGGCCCGGCGTGCTATGATGCACGGTCGGTTTGCTCATATCCGTTACTGAAGGGAGATGGCGTAAAAAATCGCGCAGGGCCTCTTGCTCCATCTGGGTGAGAGAGATGTCATGCTCCAGCAGGGTCTGGTGCATGTCCGCTTCGATGCGTTGACGGAAAGGACGGTTGTTCATCAGTTGGTAGATGGCGTAACGAAAGTCTTTCATGAGTGTGACTCCTTGTGAGATGAGATGAGAGAGGAGGTGGGGTGAGTGAAGGTGGAAAGATGCCATTGTTCTACGAGTTCAGAAAGCGCGTCCTGTTCGAGCTCACTTTTGTCAAAATAAGCATCTGCTCCGGCTGCCATCGCCCGCTGGGCAATGAGGGGGGCGTTATGGGCGCTGTAAATGATGATATGCGTTTTCGGCAAGTATTTTTTGATCTCTTTCGCCGCGCGGATGCCGTTGATCTCCGGCATCGAAACATCCAGAATGACGATGTGGGGGCGGAGTTGTCGCGCTTTGGCGATGGCTTCGCTCCCATTGCCAGCTTCGCCCACCACTTGCCAGGGCGCAGTGCTCTCGATAAATTTACGCAACTGGGCGCGCGATGATGGGAAATCGTCGGCAATAAGAAAGGTGATGGCGGACATGGCGGAAAGGTGATCAGGAGGGAGTGATATCCTGACGATTGAACAGGTATATTTGCAGGAAGAGCAGAGCCAGGATGATGACGCCCCAGGCCGCGAGGGCGCTGAAAAAATCATACGCCATGTTTCTATCAAACGCACTGGACAAGAGAATGTGTTCGCTTAGCTGGAAGATGGAGCGGATGGGCGGCAAAGGCAATTGTTTGCCAAAGGCGACGAAAATATAGAAGGGGAGCAAACTTCCCAGAATGGCGACGGTGCTGTTGCGCACCCGTAGCAGAAGGATTTGCCCCAGGACAACGAAGATGTAGAGGATGAATCCCCCCCAGAGATAGGCTCCCGTGGCGCGTATCAGACCGCCGGCGGTGGAGAAGGCGTGGTCTTCGATGAGTAGTTGGCCGAAACCAAAGAACGCATCCGCCAAAATCGTGCAAGCCAGAAAATAAGGAGCCATGAGCAGGAATAGTGCGATGGCTGCAATGGCGGCCTTGGCGAGGATGAAACGGCGACGAGGAATGTGTTCGATGAATGGGCGACGTATGGTGCGCCAGTTGAATTCGGCGAGAATGAGGTGATTGCCTATCGCTACGCCCAGGAATGGCAGAAAAAGTAGCGAATACAGGTTGACGGTGGCGATCAGAAAGGTGTAGCCCGTCACATAGGTGAGCCCGACGCTGGCGGCTGCGTAGTAGCTGAAAGCGGCGATGACCGCCAGTAGCAGCGGAGCCAGGCTGAGAAACAGAAACCGGCGATTGGCGATGAACGCCTTCCATTCGATGGTGAGCATGATATGGCTTCTCGAAAGTCAGTGGATGCCGATGATGCGAAAGAATGTGTCTTCCAGGTGATTTTTTTCGGGGCGAATGGTCTGAACCAGAATGCCATTTTCGACCAATAGCCGATTGACGTGCGCTGGCGATAATCCGGGCGTCAGCCTTATCTGAATGTCATTGCCCTCCACGCGATCCACGACAAAACCGTCATGGGCGCTGAGCAGACTGATGGCCGAGGTGGCGTCATCCACGGTGAACCAGTAAGTGTTGGGCGTTACGGTCAGCGCTTCCAACCGATCTTCTCGCACCATGCGGCCATGGGCGATGATGCCCACCCGATCGGCGATCTGCTCCACTTCGGAGAGGACGTGGCTTGAGAGGAGAATGCTGACCCCCGCCGCCTTCAAATCCAGCACCAGTTGTCGCATGTCCTTGACGCCATTGGGGTCCAAACCGCTGGTGGGTTCATCCAAAATAAGAAGGTGGGGTGGAATGAGCAGCGCTCTGGCAATGCCCAGGCGTTTTTTCATGCCGGTGGAGAAGCCGCCCACTTTGCGCTCGCCCGCATCAGCCATTCCCACCTGCTCCAGTTTGTCCAGTATCGCTTGATCCGAGAGTTTGTGCGCCCGACGTCGGACGGAGATCCGCAGGTTGTCGATGGCGGTGAGATGCGGGAAGAAGGCTGGCGTATCCACGAAGCCATCCAATCCCCGGGCCGTCTCAGGTCGCGCTGGCGCGATTTTCTGGCCGTTGAACTGGATTTCACCGCTGTCGGGCAGCAGTAACCCGAAAATGGTGGAGAGAAGTGTAGTCTTTCCGGCGCCGTTAGGACCTAGCAGACCATAGACTTCGCCCTCCTCGACGGACATATCCAGTTTGTCGAGAGCGGTGAATGTTCCGAACCGTTTGGTCAGGCTGCGGATTGTGAGCAGATGCGTCATGATGCTTTTTGAATAGCCTGGCGGATGCCCATGAGGGTGGAAAGGCGATAGATGGCGAATCCGACGATAGCGATATCGATGACTAGCATTGTCAGCGTGAGGATATGAGGATTCAGGTTGTTCAAGGCCCGGATGCTCGATGAGTTGCTCCAGTGTAGCAGATAGCCATTGAGCTGACGCACGCTCAGATAGAGCAGGGTGGTGAGAAAAGCGCTATCCAGGATGACCAGCGCCAGATACAGCGGCGGCAAGCGTCTGTCGCGTTTCTGGATCCACCTTCTGGCGGACGCCCAGGCTTTGCTGCGCACATCCAGCTCTTTGAATCCCCATTGCGAGAGGATGTAGTAGCCGTCCAGGGGCAGAAAAGGCGTCAGGTTGAACAAAAAGGTGGCGTAGTTGATGGCGGCGAAGGTCAGCAAGAACGCCTGCCATGCTGTGGGAGCCGCCAGACCGGGCAGGCTGAGCAGCAGAGCCAGATTGGCCAGGGTTAGATTCATCAGGGGCCCGGCGGCAATGGTCAACAAACGATATCCTGGCGGCAGGGTATAAAGCCCGGGCAATTGCAGGCTGAAAAAGGGGAGGATCATCAGGTATAACCGCATGGTTATCTGTTTTGGAAAAACGCCCTTTTCGGCGGCGAACAAAGCGTGAGCCGCCTCGTGGAGAGGGATGATCAACAATGGGATGCTGAGAGAAGTGACAATCAGCAATGGCAGGCTGAGATGGCGTCGCACCTGCAGGAGTTGCGCCAGAGTGAATTGACGTCCTCCCAGAAACATCTGGCCGAGGATGATCAGCGTTGTCAGCAAGGCCAGGCTCAGGAGCAGGTGGCGAAAATAACGACTCATTTTTGTCAGGCTTCCCTCCAGTCTGTCGAGGGGGATGGAAAAGACATCCCAGGAAAGCACCTTGAGCTGGCTGTAAAACGGGCGGCGCTCTTCCTCACCGTCAGCATCTTCCTCCGGCGATTCTTCCAACAATCCATGCCTGGCCAATTGCTGCACAAAGGCTTGTACATCGGTGCTGATTCTTTGTCGGGCGAGGTTTTCCTGAATCGCTTCGGGCGTGGCGCCCCGTTGCAACTGGTGGATGATGTCCATCACCAGGGGACGTCGTCGTTCGTCGATGACAAGATAACGATCGACGGAAATACTGCCTACCAGATATTTGTCGTTGCCGTTTTTCTGGCTAAATAGCGGCCAGCTTTGGATATCGGCAAGGGGGGTGGATGTTGACTTGTTCATCAGCAATTCTCGACTTGGAATGGTTGGCCGAGACGAATATCCCGGTATCGGGAGACGAATCGCTGCCAGTCGGCAGGAGACTGTTGCAGGTGGGTCAGTTCAGAGATGATGGTTTCGGCCACTGTCTGAGTGATGGCGCAACTGAGGACTTTGCCGTCCAGATGACCGTTTTCAATCTGGTGCGCTCCCAGGCATCCCGTGCATAAGCTGCGGGCCCAGCACGTCTGACATGCGCTCCTCTGCTCTTTGACGTTATGCAGGAAGAACTCATGCCCCCGCCGCCGAAAGTCATTGTTGTCCAATGATTTCAATCCTGACTGAAAGACGAAGTCTTCCTGCCCGACAAACATGAAACACGGATAAATGTTGCCCGCTGTGTCGATGGCGAGATCATGAACGCCTGCTGCACACACCATGGGTTGCGGAATTTTCATCAGCAGGGCGCTAAGCGTGCCCGAGATGAACGAAAAGAGTATAGGGCGGTCGGTCAGGATGGAGTGAATCGCCTTGCGGGTCGCTTCTCGATAATCTCGCACCAACTGGCTGCGCATGGCCGGGGTCCAGCGCTGGCTGTCATCTGGCGCATACGAGGCGGGCACGATGTGGGGGTTATAGATTTCCTGATCGGCAAAGAACTGCACGATATCCCAAATGCTGTATCCGGCTTGCATGGAATAGATGTTGTAGGTGACTTCGATATTGAAGGGAATCTCGTTCGCTTTTAGCTCCGCCAGCGTACGAAAGACCCTCTGAAAGGTGCCTCGGCCCCGGGCGTCGATTCGAGAGCGATCATGGACATCCTGGGGGCCGTCGACGCTGATGTTGAGGCCGATTTTGTAGCGCTTCAAGAGGTCTCTGATGCCGTCATTCCAGATGGTGCCATTGCTGGTGGCGCCAAATTGGGGCAAGTGTGACATTTCACCCCGGGCGACCATCTCTTCACAGTCATGGCAAACGCTCTCGATGAGCCCCGGATTCAAAAGGGGTTCGCCGCCAAAGAATTGGATATTTTTGACGCCTTTGTAATAGCTGGCGATGTTGCGGATGGCGGCGCTGGCATTGTGGGCTGAAAGCCGGCTGATCGTTCCGCCATAGGCGCCGCCGTCGGCGTAACAATAAGTGCAGTTGAGATTACAGGCTGTGGTGGTGAGAATCGTCAGGCGGTTGAGGATGTGCGTGCCGGTCGTCGCCGCACGATATCGTTCCGCCACGCGTTGTCGTTCCTTCAACAACACAGACTCGATCTGTCCAAACTGTTTTGGCCGCGATTTGCCATTGGCGGAATGCCCGTTGGCGGATGGGCGGTTGCGTCTGACGTATTGGAACACCTCATCATCAGTCAGAAAAAACGCCATGCTTTTGGGATCGAAGACCAGATTCGCATTCCATTGGTCTCGAAAGGCGTGCAGTTCTTGGGTGAGCATGATTATCGAGCTCCTTCCGGTGTGAGAGTAAAGAGGCGAATGCCTTCGCTATAGGTGACTGCCAGGCCATCATCCATCTGAAAAGGAGGATAGTTGGGATTCTTGTTCCCTTTCTCTACGATGGAGCCTTCCTCATCATGTGGGGCGATGGGCGTCTCTGCAATCAGCGTCAAATCTCCCGCTAATGAAAGATGGTATGCAAAGAGATTGTCGAGACTGCGAACAGCCAGCCAATAACCTGGCAAAGCGGGCGCTGTCGATGGCGTCACCATGACGCCTCCCAGCAGGATATTGCGAGGAATGGGAGTGGGAATGCCCAGGATGTGGACATTGCCGCCCGGCAGGGAAGCGTGCAACCTCATGCCTTGGGCGTCTACGAGATAAACGCCTTTGACAAAGTTGCCAAAAACCACCATTTGCGCTGCGCCCGCATCGGGAAGCGCGACCGGTGCGTAATTGATATCCTGGTTCTTGATATGCCAAAGCAGCTTGCCTTGGGGATCGACGAAATAAGCGTGGCTGTGCGCCAGAGCGATGACGCCCTCGATTCCGTTATCAAAACGAACAGGTTGTAGAGCGGCGATGAATTTGGCGCTGCTAAATCGCCACTGTGATGTCATCTGCTCTCCTTCCAGGCTGAGCATCTGCAGAACATTGTCGCTAGCCAGAAAAATTGTCTGGGGATCATCGGATGAAGGGGCCAGGACAACGCTGCCCGGATGGGCGTTTTTAGATAGCGCTGTTCCCAGCGTGGCCAGCGTGTCGCCATTGTCAGGATCGACCTGCCACAAGCTGGAACCATCGCTGACCCAAAGCGCAGCATCAGCCTGATTCCAAATTGCATCCAGCGCTTCGCCGCCAAAAACGACGTCCCATGCGATCTTGCCCGTCATTTCGTTCAGACGAAGCAAATGCGCCTCCCCCTGATTCTGCACCGTGACGAGGACATAGTCCTGGTCAGGCAGGGCAATCGCCTTGATGGCTGAACCGGGGAGCTGGCTGCGCCAGACTTGCTGTTTTTGCTCCGTATCGAACAAAACTGCCTCCCGAGTCGACTTTCGCTGGATCATCGATCCCAAAAACAGAACGCGATTGCCATCATGCAGCAGAATCTGGCCGCCCGGCGGTAGCGTCATGGCATAGGTCGCGACAGTTGTCAGTGCGCCTGATGGCGGCGTCTGTGTATTGCCGGAAGCGCAGGAGGCAAGCAGTATCGTCACGAGTAGCAAAAAGCCCAGGGTGATGATCCGTTTCGTTGGGAGAAATGTTGGTGACGTCATGAGGGATTGACCTGAACGTGAATGTCTGATAAAATGAAGATCCTTGTATGAGTTGGCCGGCAGGCGGTTGATCCGTCTGCCGGCCGACTGTGGGTGAAGGGGCGTTTTAGACGACGATGCAAGCCAGTCCGCACCAGCCGCCAGCACAAATCAAGCCGCCGACGCCTTCGGCCACGGACGATTGCAAAGAACTTTCTTCGATAGCTTCCAGGTCGCTGAGATCGATGTACGTCATGGTCATAACCTCCGTAAGAGAATGTGAGAAAAATGGGATGGGTGAAGAGAGTGAGTGAGGAGTAACAGAATTGCTCGAGCAGTTTCTTGTGTACACTTCCAGTATAGTGTTTTGCGCAGAAGTTTCAACGGATTTCAGTACAGTTTTTGACCTGTACTTCAGTACAGGCGCCCGCAGTTCCCGACCATGGCTTCAGTCGCCAGGTCAAGTCGAAACAGGCCATTTGGGCATAGAGCCACTCCGAGTTGGAGGTTGGCGTCAGCCGCCATCGCCTGGGGCTGATAGGCCCAGGCTCATAGCTGAAAGACGCTAAAGCGCCCTGGCCCAATGCTACGCATCCCCGTCACTGCACACTGAAAATTGCATACTGAAAACACTGTACTTGGCGCGCCGGGCGGCGGTGCTAGAACATTCCCCACTCATTTTGGATGCACCCTTTTCATTTCCCCGCGCAATCTGCGCCGTCATTGCCCCAAGCTTATTCTCACCTGCCGGGATGGTCTGCTATTCTCTGTATTTTAATGCTAATAGCACGGCTTCGGTGCGGTTTTTGACGCCCAGTTTGCCGTAGATATTGCCGATGTGATATTTGACCGTGCGTTCACTGATGAAGAGGCGGCGGGCGATGGCCGCGTTATTCAAGCCCGCCACCACCAGATCCAGCACCTCCCTTTCTCGCTCCGTCAATTGCTGCAGGGGATTTTTCCCAGTCTGGGCGATTTCTCCCAGCGCCGCTTGCTGGAGCAACTCCAGGATGTCGGCGCTGAACACTTTTTTCCCCTGCACCACATCCCGGATGGCCTGGGCGATGGCGTCCATGGATTCTTCTTTGAGGAGATAGCCCGACGCGCCCTCTCGTAAAAGCCCCATTACCAGGTCTGCGTCTTTATAGGCCGAAAGCATCAGAATGCGCACACCGGGATATTGGTTGTGTAGCGTGCGCACCAGGGCTTTGGCGCGCATGCCGGGCAGCACCGCATCCAACACCAAAACGTCCGGGTTGGCCTCTGACACCCATTGCAATGTTTCGGCGGCGTCTTTCGCTTCGCCTACTATCTGAATATCTTCGTTTTGGGAGAGCATCGCGCGCGTGCCCGCGCGCACAACCGGGTGATCGTCAGCCAGGACAACGGAGATCATGATGTTTGGTGTGAGGGTCTTATGTGGATTTGGTGGGAAGGCGGCGAGAATTTTTGCAATTATAGTACAACATCGATCTTATGCAAAGACCCAACTTGGCGGAAGGGCGTGCTTCAAAATCGGGGCGAATGCCAGATTTTGTTCTGACGCCTCCACCCTGGAAGCCCTGGACTACCGGTGCGAAAGCGCTGCGGCCTCTCCCGGGATGCGCTGGCGGGTGCGATTGGTGCGCCTGACCCGCGATGGCGAGATCGTTCCCATCAGCCAGGCCAGTCCCGTGCGCAGCTTTCAGTGGCGATAGCGCCTCTCACCCCACGCCCGCGGACAAAATATCCAGCACGTGCAGCAGGCGCTGGCGCCAGTCGCCCGCGTCGTCAATCGCCACCCAGATGGCCCGGGAGCCCACCCGCGCCTGATCGCCCAGATGATGCTGCAGGGCCAGCCGCGGCAGCCGGGCCACCGCCGGGCTGTGCACCACGAGCTGCCCGCTGTCCCGGCCGATGGCGGTGACCCCGGCCCGGGAGGCCAGCAGCTTCACCTTTACCTGGAAGAGCAAATCCTGCACCATCTCCGGCAGCGGCCCGAAACGGTCTTCCAGCTCCGCAGCCATATCATCCAGCTCACCCAACGAGCCCAAGCCGGCGATACGGCGGTAGAGTTGCAGGCGCAGGTCTTCATTTTCGATGTAATCCCGGGGAATGCCCGCATCCAGGGGCAGATCCAGTTGCACGCTGGGGCTGAGGGGCGCCAGCAGGCCCTTGATCGCCTCCACCGTCTCCGGCAGATGCCCCTGCTCGCGCAGCTCCTCCACCGCCTGGGCCAGCAGCCGCACATACATATCGAAGCCCACCGCCGCGATATGCCCATGCTGGCGGGAGCCCAGCAGCTCGCCCGCGCCCCGGATCTCCAAATCCCGCATGGCGATGCGGAAGCCCGAACCCAGATCGCTGGCCTCCTGGATCGCCTCCAGACGGCGGCGGGATTCGGGAGAAAGGGGCTTGTGCTTGTCGTAGAGCAGATAGGCGTAGGCCCGCACCGCGCTGCGCCCCACCCGGCCCCGCAACTGATAAAGCTGGGCCAGGCCGAAT
>JALSPL010000459.1 GCA_026985975.1 Anaerolineae bacterium
GCGCCCACGCCACCCCCATCGTCACCCGCGCCTCCTGGCGGCGTATCCACTCGGGCGACGTCAAAATCTATCGCAACGACGCGGTCCCGCCCCCGGTCTTCGCGGTGCAGCGCATCCACACTGTGGCCGATCTCGATGAAGCCGTGGCCGTCATGCAGGCCTCCGACTTTGACCCCGCCCGCGTCGCTGTTCTGGAGGAAGCCAGCGCCGTTCTCGCTCCGCGAGGCATCCCTCTGAGCGCCCCCCAGCTTCAAATCTCCGAACAGCGGCCGGAGCGCCTGCGCCTCCACTACCGGGCCGACGGCGACGCCCTGCTCATCGTCGCCCGGGGATGGCATCCGGGCTGGCGCGCCATCCTGGACCCGGACGCCGCCAACGCCCGCGACCTGCCCCTGCTCCCCGCCGACATCTTCCTGCAAGCCGTTCCCCTGCCCGCGGGCGAACACGAGCTGCTGTTGGCATTCCGGCCCCGCAGCCTGCAATGGGGCGCGCTCATCAGCCTGCTGACGCTGGCGGGCCTGGCCATCCTCTGGCTCATCCCCCATCGCAAAGATTGACACCCATCGCCCGATCCATTACCATTCTCTCAAGCGCATCGCCCTCACCCCATCCTTTCCCCCAGGAAACTGCCATGAACTTCATCAATCGCCTGATCGGCTTCCTCATCCTTTTCATCGTCTTTTTGCTGCTCATCGTGCTGGCGGTGGCTCCTTTCGAGTCGCTGGCCTGGTTCCAGACCCAGATCGGGCATCTCAGCCAGTGGGCGAGCCAGACCCAACTCTCCAAACCGCTCTTCTTCAATCTGGGCCGGGTGGCGCTGGCCGCCATCGCCATCCTCATCGTCATCCCCCTGATGATCGCCGAGCTGCCGCGCAAGAAAACCGAGCCCGCGGTCACGATGCGCACCGAACACGGCGAGATCCGCGTCACAGCCGACAGCATCGCCAAGCGCCTGGCCTGGCATCTGGACCAACTGGCCGACGTCATCACCGTCACGCCCGTGGTCGCCCCCAAAGGCGACACGGTCAACGTGCTTCTGGATGTAGAAACCTCGCCCGAGATCGATCTGCCCATGAAGACCGAGGAGATCATGCTGGTGACCCGCGAGATCATCGAGCAGGATATGGGGCTGAAACTGGGCAAGCTCAACGTCAACCTGCGCCACGCCGCCTATCCCGAAGGACTCTAGATGACTGACGCCGACGCCATCACCCCGCAGGACCCGCAAGACCGGCCCGACGCTGCGCGACCGGAAGAAGCAACCGCCACGGCCTCTCACGCCGAGGAAGCGCAGGCGGAAGCCGCCGCGGCGCCCGCCCTTCACCCTGACTATGCGCAACTCGCCAGATTACTGGAAAGTTTGTTATTCGTGGCGGGCGAACCGGCGCCCATCGAACGCCTGGCCTCGGCCCTGGCGCAATCGCCCGAGGACATCGAGCTGGCGCTGCTGCTGCTGGCCGAGACCCTGCAAGAGCGGGGCATCCGCCTGCAGCGCCACCACGACGCGGTGCAGTTGGTGACCATGCCCGAGGCCGCGGACGTCATCGAAATCTATCTGGGCCTGGACCTGACCACCAAACTCTCGCGGGCGGCGCTGGAAACCCTGGCCATCATCGCCTATCGTCAGCCCATCACCCGCCCGCAGATCGAGGCCATCCGCGGCGTCAGCAGCGATGGCGTCATCCGCACCCTGCTGCACCGGGGCCTGGTGCAGGAGCAAGGCCGGTTGGAGACGGCGGGGCGGCCCATGCTCTTCGGCACCACGCCCGATTTCCTCAACTACTTCGGCATCGACAGCCTGGATGCGCT
>JALSPL010000460.1 GCA_026985975.1 Anaerolineae bacterium
CTCCACCAGCGCCAACTGCCCCCGGTCGACATGATGGGGCTGGCGCAAAGGCGTGTGATAGACGAACGTTTTGCCATCGAACTCGGCCCAGGCGAAGGCCCCCAGAATCAACCGCAGGGTGATAAATCCCACGCCCAGGAACATGAACAGCCAGATGAAGCTCTGCCGCTTCCAGGTTTCGCTCCCCAGCCAGATGGTGGCGACGAAAAAGAGAATCGGGTAAAGCCGAAAGATGGCTTTGGGCGTATAACGTCGGGGGGAGGAGGCAGGCGTCGGGTCAGACATGATCTTTTTCATAAGTGTAGCCTCGCTGCTCACATTCGTGAAAGCCGAGACGGCGCAGGCGGGATTGCATGAGCGCGTCCTCATGGGCCACATCCTCCAGCAGGCGGTTGACGCCATGAGCGACGAGATGATTGGCGCCCCGTTCCAGCAGCCAGCGGCCCACGCCGTGGTGCAGATAATCGGGAAGCACTTCGAGATGGTAGAGGGAGGCGACGCGCGGGGCGTCGCAATCAGGCGGCCGGGGAAAAATCATAAAACGGGCGCGGGCGACGAGTTTCATCTCCGACCAGGCGCTCAGGGTGAATCCTTCATCCGATTTTTCCTCCCACTGCAACGTCAATCCGGGCAAGCGCGGCAGATGTTCCGGGATGAAATCTGCAAAATCGCGATGATAGAACAACCAGCGTCGGGCCAGGCGATAGTTGGCGCGCCCCAGGGCGTCCATCAGCGCCCATTGCTCATGGCCCGCCGCGCCCCGGCCATGATCCAGGCGGGGATAGCCGGCGTGCAGATGAAAGGCGATGATGTTGGTCAGATTGTTTTTGGCGCGGAAGTAAGCGTCCGCGGCCCGCAGCAGCAGTTTGATGGCGGCCGCGGGCGCATCGGGAGCCACGACCAGCGCCCGTAGAATGCCGCGCAGCGTTTCGGGATCATCCGCTTGCAGGCGGCCCACGGTGCAGTGGACGAACCCCAGCAGCGCGTCGCCGCGGCGAGCGACGATCCATCCCCGCGGATCGATGGCCAGAATCGCCCGCGGCTCGCCGCCATGCAGCAACACATGGTCCTCGATTTCCCGGACGGAAAGAGGACACGACGCTCCCTGCTGCGCCAGGACTTGCGTCCACAGCGCCGCCAGAGCGGGAAGATCGCGGAATCGCAACTGAGACGCTTCGATCATAAAATCGCCATCACCCCCTGCCAGGCGGAATAGAGCATGACGCCACCGACAATGAGAAGCAGCAACGCTGAAAATTGCATGAGTCGATGGTGGATGTGCGGCGGCAATCGGCGGACGCGTCCCAGAACCAGGGCCAGCGCCACCTTGCTGCCGATGAGGAAGAGATAAAAGCAAAGGATGAATCCCACAGCATACCAGGGATTTTGGCTCCAGGCCTGAATGACCAGGGGCGCGCCCACCGCACCCCAGAAGAGATAGGGATGAGGATTGAGGAAATTGACCGCTGCGCCCCGCAGAAAATCTTGCTGAGCGGAGGGCGTTTCCGCGGTTTGCGAGAGGACATCAGCGGTCTCCAGCCAGGCTTCCCGCGCCAGCCACAGCACAAACAGCCCGCCCAGGGCCATCATGCCGTGCAGCCAGAACTCGGGCAGGCGGGAGATGACCAGGATTGCCAGGATGACGATGGGGAAATCAGTCAACAGGGGGGCGATGGCGATGCGCAACCCGCTGGCGACGCCATGCCGCAGGGTGCGCTGGATGACCAGGGCCAGGAGCGGGCCCGGGGCCAGACCGGCGCTCAATCCCAGGGAAAAGCCAAGGAAGACATAGAACATGAT
>JALSPL010000461.1 GCA_026985975.1 Anaerolineae bacterium
GGGCTGGCGCGCCATCCGTATGATGGACAAACGCCCCGATGTGCTTTCGGGCCAACTGCGGGCGCTGTTGACCGCAGCCGGGCAAACCGACGCGGATTTGCGCATCATGCTGCCGCTGGTCTCCCGCCTGGAGGAGCTGACCCAGGCCCGGACGCTGTTGGACGAGGCCCGCACCGAGCTGGCCTCACAAGGCCGCCCCCTGCCTGCATCCGTGCAATTCGGCATGATGGTGGAGACGCCCGCGGCCGCGCTGCTGGCGCATCATTTCGCCCAATACGCCGATTTCTTCAGCATCGGCACCAATGATCTCACCCAATACACGCTGGCGGTGGATCGCACAAACGAGCGGGTGGCGCATCTGGCCAGCCCTTACCATCCGGCGGTGCTCAGACTCATCGCCATGACCATCGAGGCGGCGCACGCCCGCGGCAAATGGGCGGGACTGTGCGGCGAGCTGGCGGGCGACGTCCTGGCCGTCCCCTTGCTGCTGGGACTGGGCCTGGACGAGTTCAGCATGGCCCCGGCCGCGATCCCGCAGGTCAAGGAAGCGATCCGGCGCTGGTCTTTACCCCGCTGCCGGGAGATCGCCCGGGCCGCATTGGCGTTGCCCACGACGCAGGCGGTGCGGGATTATTTGCAGGAGGCGCAACCATGAGCGTCATTCATCGCTTTTCGGGCCAGGGCGACGCCTGGGATTGGACGGGCGTGCCGGTGGAGGACCTGGGCGGCGGCGTCACGGCCCGGCGCTTCATTAGCCGCCGCGATGGCTCCGATCATCTGGAGCTGCGCTATTTCGAGCTGCAACCGGGCGCCCGCAGCCATTACGAGGCCCACAATTACGAACATGCGGTTCTGGTCCTGCGGGGTCGGGGCCAGGTGGCGCTGGGGGAAGAAACGCATGATGTCGCCAAAGGGGATGCGATTTTCGTTCCTGCAGACGAAAAACATCAGTTTCGGGCCGCGGCTGATGAGGTTTTCGGCTTTTTGTGCGTGGTGCTGGACCCGGAATTTCGCAAGGGCGTGTATGGCGAGCCGCGGCGAGTTTATTTCGATGAGAAGAGGGGGAATCGCCTCCTGCCGGGCCGTCAGGATCCACCAACCGTCTAAAAATGAATCGACTGAAAAAAGCTTGATCTCACGCAAAGCTGCCAAAGCGCAAAGGGAAATATCATGGTTTCGCCAAGGCAAAGTGGCTGAAACCACACCATTTTCGCTGTCTTCTCTATCGTCGCTGCTGATCGCGACCTTTTTTCAGGGGAGCCAAAAATTATCGGAACGGCGCGTAGAATCGGCATTGGCGGCCACTGTCCGGGACGCCCGGCCCCACCCTCATCCCAGGGCCAGAATCAGGTAGGGGTCTTCAAGATAACGCTTGATCTCCCGCTGGAAGCGGGCCGCGGGCGCGCCATCCACCAGACGATGGTCGAAGACCAGGCTCAGGGTCATCATCTGCCGCACGACGATCTCGCCATCTTTGACCACAGGCTTGGGAGCAATGCGCCCGACGCCCAGAATCGCGGCCTCGGGCAGGTTGATGACCGGGGTGAACGCGTCCACATCAAACGCCCCCAGGCTGGTGATGGTAAAAGTGCCGCCGCTGAGATGATCGGGGGAGATGCGGCCGGAGCGGGCCTGTTTCACCAGCTCCCGGAACGCCGCGCCGAACTCCCGCAGGCTTTTCTTGTCTGCATCTTTGATGTTTGGCGCCACCAACCCGCGCTCGGCGTCCACGGCCATGCCCAGATTCACATGGGCCATGTATTCGATGGCGTCGGGCGCGAGGCGGG
>JALSPL010000462.1 GCA_026985975.1 Anaerolineae bacterium
GGGCGGGAGTTGTCATAAGGGGGTTCGAAAAATTTGTAGAGATTGAGAGATTGGGAGATTAGCGTCGGGTTTGACGGTCGATGTCCAGTTGCGGGGTGCGCACCAGACCATCGTAATCGGTGTAGCGGGGATGATCCAGGATGTGGGCCAGAAACAGCTTTTCGGTCCAGTTGGCGTTGCCAAACCGGGCGGGCACGTAGTGCCGGGCGCCGTAGATGGGGCTGATCTTGCGCCGGGGATGGGCTTCATTGAATTCGTGAATGGCCAGGCGTTCGCCGTTGAAATCGGCGAAGGTGAAGCCCAGAATGTCATCGAAATAGCATTGCACTCGCGGCAGGATACGGTCATGCGCCGTCTCCAGCAGGGGCAGGGCCGCGACAGTGGCGCTGTAAAGGTCCAGATCGAAGGAGATGAAGCCGATGGGGGCGAAGTCGGAGGCCAGGAATTGGGGGAGGGTGTCTTCCACCAGGCCCAGGATGAGGCGGGCCCGTTGCAGCCGCGCCCGCAGTGCGACTTCGTCCATAGCAAAATCGCCCTGGGACCACAGATTGGGCAGATCGCGCATGTCTTGCGGCTGGGGCAGGCCGGCGCCGCTGTCGAATCCCACCACATCGATGGTTACGTCCAGGGCGCGGCCCAGGTATTCCGCTGCATTTTCCATAGCCACCAGGCCATTGCCCCCGGCCACGCCCAGCTCGATGGCGGTGATGCGGGGGATGGACAGGTTTTGGGCCAGATAAGCGGCGTGGGCCATGCCCCAGGAGTAGTAGGGGCGCTGCTCCCGGCCATAGACCCGCCCGATCTCCTCCACCAGGGCGTTGAGCATGGGGTAGGCGGAGAGATCGCGGCTGAAGTCGCGCGAAGCGGGCTCGGGCGCAGTGGCCCACAGGATGAGGTTGCGCAGGCGGCGGCGCAGGGCTTGTTTCATGCGCTCAACGCTTCTTCCAGCAGCTTTTTCACCATTTGCGGATTGGCTTTGCCGCCGGTGGCCCGCATGACCTGGCCCATGAAGAAGCCCAGCAGGCCGGTCTTGCCGCCGCGATAGGCCGCGACTTTGTCGGGGTTGTCGGCGATGGTTTGGCGGATGACCGCGGTGAGGGCGTCGGCGTCGCTGATCTGACTCATGCCCCGGGTCTGGATGATGGCTTCGGGATCGCCGCCCTGTTGCACCAGCTCGGCCAGCACTTTCTTGCCCTGATTCCTGGAGATGACGCCTTCATCCACCAGCTTGACCAGCTTGCCGAAGGCGGCGCCGGTGATGGGCAGCTCGCTCAGGGGGCGTCCCTTGGCCAGGCCCAGAAGCTGATTCAGGAACCAGTTGGCCAGAGATTTGCCGTGGGGATAGACCTCGACGGCCTGGTGGAAGAAGCGCACCTGGCGGATATCGCCGGTGATGAGGTCGGCTTCGCGCTGGCTCAGGCCCAGGGTTTCCTGCAGTTTGCGGTAGGCGGCCTGCAAGTCGGGATTGGCGGCGCGGGCCTGGCGCCGGGCTTCGGATGCAATCCGGTCTGCGTTTGGTTCTTCGGCCCGGGGTGTGGATTTCGGTTGGGATCGGGATGGTTGTTTGGGCGCAGAGGGTTGTTTTTTCTTCTTGCGCCAGCTATCCCGCAGGCTGATGATGCGGTTGAAGACCAGGGCGTCGGGGCGGCTGTCCTCGCTGTCCTGGATGAAGTAGCCCAGGCGCTCGAACTGGTAGCGCATGTCCGCGGGGTTGGCGGCCACGCTGGGCTCCACCCGGGCGGTGGCGATGACTTTGAGGCTGTCGGGATTGAGGTAATCCAGGAAGGTTTTGCCCTCTTCGGGTGCGTCGGGCGTGGGAGAGGTGAAGAGGCGGTCATATAGCCGCACCTCCGCCGGTAATGAGCGGGCTGCATCCACCCAATGGATGGCGGCCCAAACTTTGACGCCCCGGGGCCGGGCGCCCAGCGAATCGGGCAGGTAGGAGCAGCGCAGCTCGGTCACTTCGCCCGTGTCCGGGTCCCGCACGGCCTCGTCGCAGGTGATGACATAGCCATGGCGTAGACGCACGCTGCGCCCCGGCGCCAGGCGCTTGAAGCCCTTGGGCGGATCCAAACTGAAGTCGTCTCGCTCGATGAAGATCTCGCGAGAGAAGGGAACCGGGCGCGTGCCTTCTTTGTCGATGTCGCGCGGCCAATAGCTGGCCTCCAACTCCTCGACCTGGCCCGCTGGATAGTTGGTGATGATCACCTTCAGCGGATTCAGCACCGCCATCACCCGCGGCGAGCGATAGTTGAGGTCGTCGCGGATGGTGTGTTCGAAGAGTTCGATCTCCACCCGGCTGTTGGTTTTGGCTACGCCAACGCGCGTCACGAAGGTTCGCACCGCCTCGGGCGTGACGCCGCGGCGGCGCAGGGCCGAGAGCGTGGGCATACGCGGGTCGTCCCAACCGGAGACATGCCCCTCGGTCACCAGTTGTAACAATTTGCGTTTGCTGGTGATGGTGTAATCCACCTCCAGACGGGCGAATTCATATTGTCGGGGCTGCGGCGGCGGGATCAGGTGATCCACCAGCCAGTTGTAGATGGCGCGATTGTTCTCGAATTCCAGGGTGCAGATGGAGTGGGTGATGCGCTCGATGCCGTCGGAGAGGGGGTGAGCGAAGTCGTACATGGGGTAGATGCACCAGGCGTCGCCCGTGCGGAAGTGATGCGCATGTTTGATGCGATAGAGGATGGGGTCTCGCAACAGCATGTTGGGGCTGCTCATATCGATTTTGGCCCGCAGCACATGCGTTCCATCCTCGAACTCGCCCGCGCGCATGCGCCGGAACAGGTCCAGATTTTCGGCGACGCTGCGATTTCTGTAAGGGCTTTCCTGGCCCGGTTCGGTGACCGTGCCCCGCATGGCGCGGATTTCTTCCTCGCTGGCGCTATCCACATAGGCCAGCCCCTGCTGGATGAGGGTTTCGGCGAACTGATAAAGCCGTTCGTAATAGTCGGACGCGAAATAGAGATGTTCGCCCCAGTCGTAGCCCAGCCAGCGGATGTCGCGTTGAATGGACTCGACATAAAGCATGTCTTCGGTGGTGGGGTTGGTGTCATCGAAGCGCAGATGGCAGACGCCGTTGAATTCTTCGGCGACGCCGAAATTCAGGGCGATGGATTTGGCGTGCCCGATGTGCAGAAAGCCGTTGGGTTCGGGCGGGAATCGCGTGGTGATGGGGCGGTCGTAAACGCCCTTTTCGATGTCTCGGGCGATGATTTCGCGAATGAAGTCTTTAGGCATGGGATCAGGATCAGGAATGGGATTAGGGTTGGGATTGAAAACTGAATACTGCTTCGTAAATAGAACGCAGATGACGCAGAAAAGTCTGATCTGCGTCATCAGAAGTTTCTGCGTTCAGATTTTCATTCGCATTGGCGTGCAATCGATCATGGTGACTGCTTACTGCTTTACTGCAAACTGCCCTCACCCTCTCCTCATGGCCACGCTTTGGGCCAGACCGATGAAGAGCATGAGGGAAAGCATGGCGTTGCCGCCGTAGCTGACAAAAGGCAGGGGCAGGCCCGTGACCGGCACCAGGCCCATGTTCATCCCCACCACCACCAGGGTCTGAAAGAGGATGACGGCGGTGAGGCCGGTGACCAGCAGTTTGCCGAAATCATCTTGCGAGCGTCCGGCGATGCGCCACAGCCGCCAGATGATGAAGAAGAGGATCAGGAGCATCAGGGTGGCGCCCACGAAACCCAGTTCTTCGGCGATGACGGAAAAAATGAAGTCGGTGTGACGGACGCGCAGGAAGTGGAGCTGACTCTGGGTGCCCTGGCCGTAGCCCTTGCCCAGCAAGCCGCCTGATCCCACGCCCACCAGCGCCTGCTTCACGTTGAAATAGGCGTCGGGATTGGCGGTGGGGTCGATGAAAATGAGGATGCGGGTGCGCTGATGTTCGGCCAGCATGGACCAGACCAGCGGCGTGCTGAGCGCAGCCAGTCCCAGCGCTGTCAGAATGTAGCGCAGGGGCAGACCCGCCACAAAGAAAATAGCGGCGGCCTCTACGGCCAGCACGATGGCCGTGCCCAGATCGGGCTGCAGAGCCACCAGTGCAAAAATGGGGGCGATGATGATCAGGCCGGTGAGAACCACCCGCAGATCGCCGATGCGCTCTCGATTGGCGGCCAGGTAACTGCCCAGGGCCAGCGCCAAAGCCACTTTCGCCAGCTCGGAGGGCTGGATGGGAAAGAGGCCGAAGAAGTTGATCCAGCTCTGGGCGCCAAAGATGCTCTGACCCAGGGTTCCGACCAGGGCCAGCATAGCCAGAACGAAGATATAAAAGGGAATCGTCAGGGTGCGCAGGAGGTGATAATCGAAGGCGGCGGTGATGAACAACAGCGCCAGTCCCACCGCCAGATAAAAGGCCTGGCGTTTGGGAAACCCCGCCAATTCCGGGTCGCCCTGCACGGCGCTGTTGATCATAATGATACCAAAGATCGACAGGATAACGATAGCCGCCAGCAGCAGCCAGTCGAATTGTCTCCAATTCTGGCGGCTCATGGCGCGATTTCCTCCAGACGATCCAACAGGGATTTGTTGCCTGCGGCTGCATCCCGGGCCTTGATGTCGAAATAGCCGCGCAGGATCTCGCGAGCGATGGGCGCCGCCACAAATGAGCCCTCGCCGCCATTGTAAACGAAAACCGTGATGGCGATCTCGGGGTTATCGTAAGGGGCGAAGGCGGTGAACCAGGCGTGAGAGGGCAGGTTGCCCGCCAAGTCGCGTCCGATTTCGGGATCGAAGAATTCGGCTGTGCCGGTTTTGCCCGCGACTTCCACATCGGGCAGCGCCACATTTTTGGCCGTGCCATACTCCCAATTCACCACCATCCACATGCCTTCGCGTACGATATCGAGGTTTTTGCTCTTGACGGGGATCTCGCGACGGATGATGGGGTGATTGAATTTGATCAGATGGTTTTCCGAATCGGTGATGGCGGCCACCACTTGCGGCTGATAAAGGATGCCGTCATTGGCGACGGCGGCGGTCATCATGGTGACTTGCAGGGGCGTGGCCAGCACGTCGCCCTGGCCGATGGCCATGTTGTAGGTGTCGCCCGTCACCCAGCGTTCGCCCTTGGCCTTGCGCTTCCAGGTGGGATCCGGCACCAATCCCTGATTTTCGCCGGGGAGATCGATGCCGCTGAGTTCGCCAAAGCCGAAGCGCCGGGCGTAATCGGCCAGCGTCCGCACGCCGAGACCTTCGAAATCGGTGGGAGGAAAGCCGCCGCCCACTTTGTAGAAGAAGATGTCGCAGGATTCGGCGATGGCGGCGGTGATGTTGATATCGCCATGTTCGCCTCCCTGCTTGTGAATCCAGCAAACGAAGGGTTGCGCCAGATCGGGATCATCAGGGAAGTTGCGGTTGGGCAAATAGATGACGCCTGGAGCGTTGAGAATGGTCCTGCGCGTGACGACTTTTTCCTCCAGGCCGGCGGCGGCCGTTACCAGTTTGAAGGTGGAGCCGGGCGGATAGATGCCGCTGATGGCGTGATCCAGCAGAGGGAAGCCGGGCGCTTCGGAGATGGTTTTGTATTCTTCGGTGGTGACGCCATCGGCGAAGATGTTGTTGTCGTAGGTTGGCAGGCTCACCATGCCCAGCACATAACCGGTGCGGGGGTCTACGGCGACGGCCGCGGCGCTGTTGGAGCGTTTGGGGTTGATCCCCGCCACCAGCGCATCGAACATGATTTTTTGCAGCTCCAGATCCAGGCTGAGGATGAGGTTGTGGCCCGGAACCGGTTCGGTGGGTTCATCCACCACCTTTTTTTCCTGTCCTTTCACATCCACTTCGATGACGCGGACGCCTGGCTTGCCGTGCAGCTCTTCTTCGTACTGATATTCGAGATCGCTCCATCCCACCCAGGCGTCCGGCGCATAGCCTTTCTGGGCGTATTCTTTTTCCTGTTCTCGGGGGATGGGGCCCATGTAGCCGATGATGTGGGACGTATAGAGGCCCGAGGGGTATTCGCGGCGATTCATCAATTGCAACTGTACGCCGGGCAGCCGATATGCTTCTTCCTGCACCTGCAAGGCGACCTCGCGCGGCAGGTTTTCGGCCACGATGACAGGTTGAAATGAGCTGCCCAGTTCGCGTTCCGACACCAGCTTGTCCATTTCCTCCACCGTCAACAACGTGGGTTCAGGCGGCTGACTGACGTCGAGGATTAGATGAATTTCTTTGGGATCGGGGGTGGGAGTGGGTTCAGCGACGGGCGTGGCGTTGGCCGCTAATTTCTCATGAATGATGTCATAAATGTCCTGATAGAGCGCCAGCCGTTTTTTCTGCGAGATTTCGTAATCGGGATCATCGGGCAGTTCGGCGGGGATGATGGTGATGGCGTAGGCGGCGGTGTTGCGGGCCAAAATACGTCCATCTTGATCGTAAATGACGCCGCGCGGCGCTTTTTCGCGCACGACCCGGATGCGATTGACGACGGCTTCTTTCTGGAACCCCAGCCCCTGCATGAATTGCAGGCGCGCCAACTGACCGATGAGGGTCGCAAAGATGATCACCGTGATGACGCGAAGTATCCACAACCGATAGGTGGGGGCGGCGTGTTGGCGTGCCATTTCAGTGCAGTTCTCTGCGCTCGGTGAAGATGATGATGGGGAGATAGATGGCCAGGGCGGCCATGCCGTTCAGGAACGCCGAGGGAATCAGGATGCGCAGGATGAGGTCATTCCAGGGCAACGCCCACCCCAATAGCGCCAGCTCGGCCAAGAGGATGACGCCGGCCAGCAGGGAGCCCAGAAAGATGACCAGAACCGGCCATCCCAGCCGGGCGCCAAAGATGGTTTTTCCGCCCCAGTGCGCCATCAGAATGACGCTGAGCATGGGAATGATGGAAACGCCCAGAGGCATGCCGGAGAGGGCGTCAACCAGGGGAGCGATGATGACGACAGCCAGCAATGCCAGTTCATATCTGCCATACAGGGTGAGTATCGCCAGAAAGATGATGATGATATCCAGATGCCCGCCCGCCAGGGTCATTTGGTTCAGAATGGTGGACTGGAAGGCGGCCAGCAGCAAGGCCAGCGGGATGAAGAGTAGAATGTAGAGCATGGGAGGTCTGACGCTTCATTGCTGGGGCGTTGGCTGCGGCGCGGGCGTTTCGGTCTCGGGGGTTTCTGCCGGGAAGTTGGTGATAACCAGCACCAGTTCCATGCGATCGAAGTCGACGGTAGGCTGGATAACCGCGCTTTGGAACATCAGATCGTCATTCTTCAGCACTTCCACCACCTGGCCCGCCACCAGTCCTTTGGGAAAATGGCCGCCCAGGCCCGAGGTGATGATGATTTCGCCCACGGAGATCTCGATCTCGGGCGGGATCAGTTCCATGATGGGAAGTTGTCCTACGCGGCCGCGCATGATGCCCGGCGCCCGTGAGGCCTGGGTCATCACATTCACCGAGCTGCGGGGATCCGTGATCAGCATAATGTCGCTGGTGCGGGGATAAACGTGGAAGATGCGCCCCACCAGGCCGCGGTCTGTGACCACCGGCATCCCCTCTTCGATGCCGTGTTGTTCGCCCAGGTCTATCTGGATGGGATGAGTGAAGAGGCTGGCGCTGTCGCCGATGACGCGGGCGATGATCTGACCGCCGCGGTAATCATAGGAAGGGTTGGTCTGGGCGAAGACCAGCAACGTCCGCAATTGTTCGTTTTCTGTTTCCACTTCGGCCAGCCGCAGATTTTCGACGGTGAGCCGGTTGGCCAGGTCTTCGAGCTCGGCGTTGCGCTGGCGCAATGTGCTGATTTCGCGCACAGCGTCCATGCCGCCGTCCACCAGGGTTTTGGCCTCGGTGAAGAGGATGGCGGGCGGTTTGAGTGCGGTGTGGATGATGTCGTTGGCCGGGCCCAGATAACCCGTTAGATCCAGAATGATGATCAAAATCGCCCC
>JALSPL010000463.1 GCA_026985975.1 Anaerolineae bacterium
GGCTGATGCCGTGATGGGATTGTTGGAAGATGAGCAGGCTCGGGCGCGGATGGGGCGCGCTGCGCAGGCGCTGGCCCGCCCGCACGCCGCCGACGCCATCGCCCGGGCGTTATGGGAGATTGCTGAATGACAAGTGACTATTTTAGCCCCGCCATCTGCCATGCCGGTGCATTCACGGCCCGAAGCTGGAAGTCGATGGGGGCTTGCATCTCGCCCAAAAGGATGTCGCCGGGTTTGTCCGGGGCCAGATCGATGGGGTGAGAGAGCGATGCGCCCGCGGCGTCGCGGATGCTGATCTCCCCGGAAAGGGGGCGCACGCTGAACAGACGCAGGTGCAGGCCGTCAGCTTCGCTGGTGATGTGGGCGGCCCCGCGGGCGTCGGCCCGACTGACGCCGCCAATGCCCGCCACCGGATACCAAGTCTCCCGCCATTGGTAGATGTCGCCCGGCTGTAACGTGAGACGATCGTCATAGGTGGGGGTGAGGCCGCCCTGCAACTCGACATAAGCGCTACCGTCGTCGGTGTAGGCGGCGGGGGAAATGGGCTGACTCCAGCCGAAGCCGAAGCCCTTGAGGCCCGGCGTCATCTCCGGCGGAAAGATGCGCACCACGCCCTCGTCGGCAACCGGGTCGTAGACCGCGGCCCACGGCTCGCTGGCCCGAGGATGGGCGAAGAAGCCCAGCCACTGCGTCCAGTTCCCCAGCCTGCTCAAATCCCGTCCCTGATACACGGGCCAATCGAGGACGCCGCCGGGGCCGGGCAGGGTGGCGTCACCGGTGGAATGCACCCGGGCCTGGGTGATGGGATAGATGAAACGCAGATCGGGCTCCACGCTGTTGTTCGGGCCGGGCGCAAGCATGGCGTCGGTCCAGTAGCTGACGGGGATGTCGCGGTCGCTTTCGTTTTCCAGATCGAAATCCAGCGTGAAGGCGGCTGTATCGGGAGACAAGGCCACAGTGACGCTGAGATGCGCCGCGTCCTGATGGTTGTCGAAGACCGTGACCGCTTGTGCGCCCGCTCCGGGCAGGGTGATGTAGCCCCAGGGTTCGGCGGAGGCGTAGCCATGTTCGGGGACGGGCAGCCCCCACTCGATGCCGCCCGCGGCCAGCCAGCCGTTGCCTTCGGGCCCGGGCCCCCAGGGCGAGGGTTTGATGACGGCGTTCTGGTAGAGCTCGTTGTTGCCGGTGGGTTTGAAGATGAGTTGATAGACCCGTCCCCCCAGCTCGGGCATGACGTTGACTCGCAGCCAGTGATTTTCCAGATTCACCAGCGCGTATTGCCGGGGCTGCGGTTGCGGATTTGCAGATTCATAAGCCGCCCGGTCGAAGGCCTGATACTCCCATCCGGTTTCTTCATCCCGCGTCGGGGTCGTGAAATCCTGCCAGGGGTAGGTGGGCAGGGTGACGGCGCTCTTGTTGAGATAGACGATGTCGCCCGGGGTGGGGCTGGGCGGCGGCGTGGGCAGCTCTTGCGCCACCGGTATCGCCACGTCGGGCAGGCTGAAATCAGCCCGAAGCGCCCAACTTTGGTCGGGCCCGGCGATATCCAGCAACAGCCATTGGCCGGTGGGATCGATCGCGGCGATGGGGACTTCCTGGTCCCCGGCGATGTCGCCCACGATGGGAAAGGCCTCGCCCGGCCCGCTGCGGATGCTTGTATCCCGCAGCACGCGGCCGATGGGCGGCCGGGGCGTGGGCGTGGCTGTGGGGGGAATGGGCGTGGACGTGGGCGGCGGCGTGTCGGTGGCCGTGGGCGCGGGTTCGGGCGTGGGCGTGGATGT
>JALSPL010000464.1 GCA_026985975.1 Anaerolineae bacterium
GCATCTGGCGCCCGACATCAATCAGGTGGAGGATGCAGCGGCCTGGGCGCCGACGCTGTTCGAGTTCATGCACATCCGCTGGGTGATCCTGGATCGCTACAAGATGCCGCCCGGCCCCACCCGCGACTTCAACGAGGCTCTGGTGCACGACATCTTCGGCGATACGGCTCCAGTCTATGAGGATGAGCGCCTGACGGTGTACGAGACGTCGCCGCCGACCGAGCGCCTGCCCTTTGTGGAGATCGGCTGGGATTTCGGGCCGTTGCAGCCGGGCCCGGCCCGCAGCGTCACCGACGCCGCCACCCTCATCCCCCACATTTTCCGGCCCGGAAACTACGAGCTGACCATCACGCCGGTCGCGGACAACGCCGTTCCCTGGCGGCTGGAAGATAACGCTGGCAGGATTCTCATCGATAGTCCGGGGGAAACGCGCAGCGTCGTCGTGTCCCTGCCCGCCACTATTCCGTTGACGCTCCGGGCTCTCGGGCCTGGTTTGCACATTCATCGTATTGAAATCAAACTCTCACCCTGACGGCTTTGATAAGACCGTCGCCAGAAAAGTCAAGGAGGACTTACTTCATGGCAAAATCGCTTGCTCAACAATGGATCGATAGGGATGAGGCCAATATCTCTCCATCTTACACCCGCAGCTATCCCTTTGTGATGGCCAAGGGCCGGGGTTCAGAAGTGTGGGATGTGGATGGCAATCGTTACATCGACTTTGGCACCGGCATCGCCGTGACCAATACGGGGCACAGTCATCCTCATGTGGTGGCGGCCATCAAAAAGCAGGCGGACGCGTTTCTGCACATGTCGGGCACCGATTTTTATTATGCGCCGCAGATCGAGCTGGCCGAGCGTCTGAACCGGCTGGCGCCCATCTCCGGCCCCACCAAGGTCTTCTTCGGCAACTCGGGGGCCGAGGCGGTGGAAGCGGCCATGAAGCTGGCCCGCTGGCGCACCGGTCGTCCCCGCTTTCTCGCTTTCTATCGGGCGTTTCACGGTCGCACGTTTGGGGCCGTGTCGTTGACCGCGTCCAAGGCTATTCAGCGCAACGGATTTGCGCCGCTGCTGCCGGGCGTCTCCCACGCTTTTTATCCCAACCCCTACCGCAATCCCTTCCCGGGCGAGGATCCGGGCCAGGCCGCGTTGGATTACATCGAAAATCATCTGTTCAAGACCACGACCCCGCCCGATGAGGTGGCCGCCATCATCGTGGAGCCCATTCAGGGCGAAGGCGGCTACATCGTGCCGCCCGACAATTTCCTGCCGGGTCTGCGAGAGCTGGCGGATAAATATGGCATCTTGCTGGTCTTCGACGAGGTGCAGAGCGGCTTCGGGCGCACTGGCAAGATGTTCGCGGCTGAGCACTGGGGCGTGGAGCCCGACATCATCTGCATGGCCAAGGGCATCGCCAGCGGCATGCCTCTGGGGGCCATCGTAGCCAGAGCGGATGTGATGAGCTGGCCTCCGGGCGCGCACGCCAGCACCTTTGGCGGCAACCCCGTCAGTTGCGCCGCGGCCCTGGCCACACTGGACCTGCTGGAAGGCGGATTTGTGGAGATGTCGGCCCGCAGCGGAGCGTATCTCAAATCCCGTCTCCGCGAGATTGCCGAGCGCTTCCCGGCGATGGGCGATGTGCGGGGCAAGGGCCTGATGGTTGGCGTAGAGCTGGTGAAAAATCCCGAAAGCAAAGAACCCTGGCCCGAACTGCGCAATCTCATCGTGCAGAAGGCCTTCGAGCATGGGCTGCTGATGCTGGGTTGCGGCAGCAACAGCCTGCGCTTCATCCCCGCCCTGAACATTCCCGAGGATATTCTGGATGAGGGCATCGGCATGTATGAGGCCGCGCTGGCCGACGCGTTGAAGGAAATCGGCTGAGCAGCCTGTCGATATCGATGAAAATGACCGGGGACCGAGGACGGAGGACGGTGCATACCTCCTTTCGGTCTCCGGTCTTCGGTCTTCCGTCTATTTTCAAAATAGCAGCAACACGCCGCCGATGAGGCCCGAGACCACGGTGGCCAGATAGATGACAATGGACATGGCGAATGCGGTCTCAGCGGGAACCCCGATTTGCGTAAACAGCCCCACGTAGCTCAATTCCCGCACGCCAATGCCGCCGATGCTGGGGATGAGCAGGGCCAGGGAGACCAGGGGGGTGAAGATGAGATAATCCAGCAGCGAGGCCTGCACGCCCAGCGCCAGACCCGCGGTGATGTTGATGAGAATCCACGACAGGTTGAAGATGAATGAGACGGCGATGGCCCGGGCCAGGGTGCGCTTGTCATAATCTTGCAGGGCGAAATAGAGAGAACGCAGGCTGGCCATGCCCTCGATGCGATGGCTGATTGCCCCCGGCAGCAGCGCCAGCGCCTGACGATGCAGCCAGCGCATCCAGCTTTTCTGGCGCAATACCCAAAAGCCCGCCAGCGCCGCAAAAAAGGCCGCCAGCACGAAGAGCTGCACCCAGATGCTGATGCGGGCCTGGCTGAAAGGCGCGGCCGCGGCGCCAATGCCCAGCAGCACCAGAATCCCCAGAAAGCGATCCAGCGCCACCGTGCCCACAGCCCCGCCCGCGTCCCCCGTCTCTCTGGCCAGATACACGCTCTTGGCCACATCGCCGCCAAAGCCGGTGGGCAACAGCTTGTTGAAGAAGGTGCCGATGTAGTACCAGCGGGCCAGTTGCCAGAAGGAAACGCCCATGCCGCGGGCGTCGGTCAGCACCCGCCAGCGCCAGGCCCGCAGCAGGATGCTCAGGGCGAAGAGAATCACGGTCGCGGCCAGCCACCAGGGGTTGGCCCGGGCCAGATTATCCGCCAGCGCGTGCACATCGATGCGGCTGAGCAGAAACAGGATCAGGCCCAGGCTGATGGCGACCTTGAGCAGGGTTTTGGCGTGGCGTTTCATCACTGGGGCATTGTGCCACAACCCCGCGTGAAAGGTGAAACGGGACGTAATACGCCGTGCGTAAAATCGGGACGTCCAGAAATCCCGCTAGATCCGGTCGCCCCTTCAGCCAATCATCGGGCGATGAAGGGGAGATAGGTGCGGGCCCCATCGCCTGTCACCGGCGGAATATCCTCGCCTTCGACGATGCCCAGGGGGCTGTAGCCTGTGTATCCGGGGAAGATGACGCCCAAATTGGGGTTGCCCAGACGGCGGATGAGGATTTCGCTGAGAACGCGGCGATAATCGGTGGTGATGGCGAGATCGGCCCGCTGGTAGAGCTGGTCGGTGTGCAGGCCGGGCCAATCGCCATAAATCCGTCCCCCGTTCACCTTTCCGCCCAGGGCGAACATGACGTTGCCATGCCCGTGATCGGTGCCGCGAGCCGCGTTTTCTCGCACTCTGCGTCCGAATTCGCTCATCACCACCATGGTCAGACGCTGCGCCGGATTGTCATTGCCGCCGCTGTCCAGATCGGTGTAAAAGGCGTGCATGCCCCGGGCCAATTCCTCCAGCAGGTTGGCGAAATAGCCTTCCACCTCCCACGCCTGACGCTCGTGGGTGTCCCAGCCGCCCAAATCCACCGTGGCGAGGCGCAGCCCCAGTTGCAGCTTGATCATCTGGGCGATGACTTGTAAATTGTCGCCGAATTCGCCGTCCGGGTAGTGAGCGCCGTTGGCCGGGGTGTAGTTGTCGGGGTCGGCGGCCTCGATAATGTCGACGGCGTCCAGGGTTTCCTGCCCCACCTGCGATAACAGGGCGTCGCCCGCATACAATTGCCGCAAACTTGCGCGAAGCTGGTTGCGATAATGCCAGTCGGCGACGAGGTTGAAGTTGCCCGGACTGGACATGGCCACGGTCTCGCGATTTCCCAGTAGCGAATCAGGCTGTTCGCCGCCCGCAGCCAGCACCGGCATGATGATCTCGGGCGGGATATTGCCCGCTGTCAACAGGTGCCGGGTGAGCCAGCCGTTGTGTGTATGTTTCTTTCCGGGCGTGCCCAGCTCCATGTAGGCCATGGCGTCGAAATGGCTGCGGGTGTCGGAGGTGAGGCCCGCGGCGTGGATGATGGCCAGCCTCCCATCCTGATAGAGCTCGTGCAGGGGAGCGGCGAAGGGATGGAGCCCGAAACGGTCATCCAGGGGCAAGAGGGCGCGTTCGCCGGTGGCGGGAATTTTGAGCATGGGACGGGCCATCTCATAGTAGCCGCGATCGGGCCCGCTCCGGGGGGGAACCATGCTGAGGCCGTCGCTGCCCCCGCGCAGGAAAATCACCACCAGGATGTCGCGATTCGCCTGCGCAGGAGCGTCGGGCGAGGCGAAGGCCAGGGAGGTGAGCTGCGAGCCCGCCAGCGCGGCGATGGCGGTGGAGCATCCCACCAGAAAGCCGCGACGGGTGATTTTTCGATTGAGCATAAGATGTCCTCCTGGGCGTTTTGCGGGTGAAACGCCCGGCAAATGTGTCGCAAGGGGCTCAGCGCAGTTGGAATTCGGGTGACATGAGGATGAGTTGCACCATGCTGGGCAGGCGCTCTGCGATCTGTTCGCCAGATAGATCGAACGCGGGGTTGCGCCCCTGGGCGATGAAATCAACCACCGTCTGGCGGTGTTCCGATGCCATGCTTCGGCCCAGGATACGCTGTATCCAGAAATCGGCCAGGGCGTTGGGCGTGCGCACATGGGCGGGCGTCTGGCCCAGCAGGTCAGCGCTGACGTCATCAATCCAGCCATTGACGACGGCTCCGGCCATGCGCCAGCGTTGCAGAACGCCGTAGGTGGTCAGCCAGTCTTCCCGGACATCAGGATAGCCATCGGGCGTGGTGTGACTGAACAGCGGCTGCCCCATCTGCCGGTAGAACCAGAAGAAATCATTGCTGAGACTGACCTCAGCGTTGATGGCCCGCAGCGCGCTGGCGGTGAACTCGAAGGGGCGCTTGACTTTTTGTCCCCAGGTTTCGCGAAAGGCGTCGGAAAGGAGGATGACGCGTAGCGTTTGCCGCAGTTGATCGGGGGCGTCCTTTCGGGCGGTGAAGATGGCAGCGGCCTGGTCGACGACCTCCTGCGGGGGATCATCGGCGATGAAGCGACGGGCGAGTTTGCGGGCGATGAATCTGCCCGTGCCGGGATGGGCCGCCAGCAGGTCCAGTACATCCTCGCCATCTTTCATGGGCGCTTGATCGGATGGGATGTGATGTCCCAGGAATGTCTTCTGGAAGCGGTCGTGCCATTCATCGTAATAGAGGAATGTGCCGGTGTTCTGCACGCCATCCTGCCAGTCGTTGTCATTGACGCGCCAGCCTGTAAAGCAGCGGGTGGCTTCATAGACGTCTTCATCGACGTAACCGATGGGCTGACCATCGCTAAAACCCGGAATCGAGGCTTGTTCCCTTACGCCCAGATAGTTTTCGGCGCCCAGCGTGTGCAATTCCAACAGTTCGCGGCCGTAGTTTTCATTGGGCCCCGCCCGCGAGTTGATGAAATTATCGAGATAGTAGAGCATGGCGGTGCTTGTGGCCACTGCTTGCAGCATTTCTCTGAAATTTCCCAGTGCGTGCGCCCGAATCACATCCCGATCGTAATGCACGAAGATGGGCGAGATCTCCCACTGCCAGGCGTCTACATTGAAATGATTGTGCCAGAAGTCGGTCAGGGTCTCCAGCAATTGACGTTGGCTGTAGACGGCCCGTTGCCAGGTGGCGGCCACGGTTTCCCAGGCGGGGAGGATGTGGACGTGGTAGTCATCTCCCTGATAGAGCATGTGATCCGACCACAGTTGCTCCAGCGATTTGTTCAGGGTGGTGAAACCCTGCGCGGCAAGGCGGGCGTCGAGCTGGCTGTCATCGATGCTTTCGGGGTGAAGTTGCTGCTCGACATAAGATTCCAGTCGGGCCTGCGGCGTGGGGCCCAGCGCCCGAAAGGCCTCCAGGTCGCCCGGACGCGGGCCAAACGCCATGCGGTTCAGGGCGATGACCTCGATGGCTGGCGTCGCCTCCAGCGGCTGGGCGGTGATGGCTGTCCGGCGCGGGCGACGCATGGGGCGAAACGGGGGCCGGGGAACAAACGCCCGGCTGACGCGTGCCGCCAGCGGCAGCGTTGCTGCGGCGCTGGCGCGCATCAAAAATTCCCGGCGCGGCGGCATTTGTGAGGATGTAGTCTCCGACATGAGGGTCTCCTTGAATGGCGAGGAGGAGAGAGAATGTCGAAGTGTAACACGCTGTTGGATGCGGCGCAATCTGCCTTGAAACGCCCCATCGCCCTGCTGCGCATATTGCCCCAACCGGCGGAAAGTGCTAGGATAGCATATCTTCTTTTCCCCGACGCCGCTCATTTTTCTCACGTCCTTATCATGCCCGAAAGCGCTCTTTCTCACCTCGAATGCGCAGCTTGCGGCGAGACTTATAACGCCGATGAGCTGCATAACCTCTGTCCCCGCTGCGGCAAGCCCCTGCTGGCCCGCTACGATCTGGCGGCCGCGGCCCGCACCCTCACGCCCGACGCCCTGGCGGAGCGCCCGCTGGACATCTGGCGCTACCGAGAAGTCCTGCCCGTGCGCGATCTGGCGGCTATCCTCACCCTGGGCGAGGGCGGCGCGCCGCTGATGCACGCCGACTGGCTGGGCGAAAACATCGGTTGCCCCGACACCTTTATCAAAGATGAATCGCTGAATCCCACCGGCAGCTTCAAGGCCCGCGGCCTGGCCGTGGCCGTCAGCCGGGCCTATGAGCTGGGCGTCGAGGAGCTGGCCATCCCCAGCGCCGGCAACGCCGCCGGAGCCATGAGCGCCTACGCCGCCCTGGCGGGGATGCCCGCCCACGTCTTCATGCCGGAGGATGTCCCGCTGGCCTTTCGGGCGGAATGTCAGGCCCTGGGCGCTGACGTCACCCTGGTGGCCGGGTTGATCACCGACGCCGGGGCCAAAGTGAAGGAAGGCGTTGCAGCCTACGGCTGGTTCGACGTGAGCACGCTGAAAGAGCCCTATCGCATCGAGGGCAAAAAGACCATGGGCTATGAGCTGGCCGAGCAATTCGGCTGGGAGCTGCCCGACGTCATCATCTATCCCACCGGCGGCGGCACCGGGCTGATCGGCATGTGGAAAGCCTTCGATGAGATGGAGGCGATGGGGCTGATCGGGCCCGAGCGCCCGCGTATGGTCAGCGTGCAGAGCCGCGGCTGCGCGCCCATCGTGCGCGCCTTCGAGCAGGGCTGGGAGCACGCGCCTGTGTGGGAGGACGCCGCCACCGTCGCTGCGGGCCTGCGCGTGCCCGCGGCCATCGGCGATTTTCTCATCTTGCGGGCGCTGCGCGAAAGCAACGGCATCGCCGTCGCCGTCGCCGATGAGGACATCATGGCCGCCATCTCGATGATGGGCTCGCAGACGGGCGTTTTTCCTGCGCCCGAGGGAGCCGCCACCCTGGCCGCACAGATACGCTTATTGGAGGAAGGCTGGATTCAAGCAGATGAGAGCGTCGTGCTGTTCAATACCGGCACGGGCCTGAAATACGTTCATCTCTGGGGATAAAATCATGCCGCGATTATTACGCCATCTGGGCGATCAGGAATTTGCTGTCATTGGCCTGGGCCGCTTTGGCCGGGCCCTGGCCGTGCGTCTGGAAGAGACGGGCCATTCGGTGCTGGGCATCGATCGGGATGCCGCTATCGTGCAAGATGTCGCCAATGAGCTGACCGAGGCGGTGGTGCTGGACGCCACCAACGAGGATGCGCTGAAAGCCGCGGGCATCCCCGATTTCAACACCGTCGTCGTCGCCATTGGCCGCGATTTCGAAGCCGCGGCCCTGTGCGTGGCCGCACTGAAAAACCTGGGCGTTCCCAACGTTATCGCCCAGGCCCGCAGCCATCGACACAGCCAGTTATTCGCCCGCATCGGCGCTGACCGCGTGGTGAAACCCCTGCAAACCGGGGGCGAGCGCCTGGCCGAGGAGCTGGGCATCCCGGCGCTGCTC
>JALSPL010000465.1 GCA_026985975.1 Anaerolineae bacterium
TCCGATGATAGCAATATGCACGTGAACCAGGCTCCTGGGTGGGGGATGAGTTATGAAATTGTAGCACAAAGCCGGGCTGTTCCGTAAATAAAGTTATGTTACGTCATTCTGGAGGAGCGAGCGACTGAAGAATCCAGCGAAGCGCGCTTCGGGCTAGATTCCTCCTCCCTACGGTCGTCGGAATGACGTAACGAGATTTTCATCGGTATCGGCGGGCAAGCGCCCGTGATGCCTGCATTGAAGATGAATTGATCTCACACAAAGGCGCTGAGTCGCCAAGGAAATGAAGAAGCAAGGAGGGAAAAGAAAAAAGAACGCAGAAGGCGCAGAAAAGCCTGATCTGCGCAGATCAAAAAGCTGAAAAAAGAAAAGGCCTGCCGAAGCAAGCCTTTTGGTTTTTGGGGGATGGAAATGCGTCGTTACCAGTTTTTTCGGAAAATCACTGAGAACGAGTTGTGGAACAGGGTGTTGCCGCCGCCGCCATCGGCGCATTGGGCTTCGTCGGTGAAGGCGGAATCGAGACGCTGGGTGAAGTCGGTGCTGGCGGGGTTGACGCCATCGTTCGAGATGTAAATGGTGTAGCCGCCATGTTTGTACATGTCAAATGTGACATGACCGTTTTCGGGATTCATCAGCCAGTAGTCTTTCAGCTCGGTGCGTCTTTTTTCGATGATGGCGCCCGGGTTGCCGGCAACGGCCTGGATGACCCAGATGCCATTGACGCCATTGCCGTTGGCGTCCACCACCTTGACGTAGATGTTGTGCTTACCGCGATTTTCGCAGGGATTCAGGCGGCGCACTTCGATCAGGGAGTATTGGGTGGCGGGCTTGGGGGTGGCGGTGGGCTGAGCAGGCGCTGCGGCTGCCACATGCACGATTGGCTTGGGCGTGGGGGTGGGCAGCGGCGTATTGGTGGGCGTCGGCGTGGGCGTATCGGTGGGGGTGGGCGTCGGCGTGTTGGTGGGCGTCGGCGTCACCGTGGGCGTATCGGTGGGAATGGGCGTGTCGGTAGGGAGGGGCGTGTAGGTGACGGTGGGCATGGGCGTGTGGGTGGCCTCGCGTTGGGCCAGCGCCATGGCCACCGGCGCCATATCATCACCAGCGGCGATAGCCACGCGCGGAGCGTCGTTAGTCGACGAGGTCGACGCCTCGGAGCTTTGCAACGCGTTGACGACAGTGGCCGGAATCGCGATGCCCAACAGCCAGATCAACAGGAGGATGATCAACGCCAACCGCCATTTTGCGCCTCTGGACAATCCGCCAAACCAGAGGGCCAGGGAATCGAACATGCCCGGCTTGGATGCCCGAGGCTGCACTTGCGCCAGGGCCGGAGGCGGAGCCGCCGGAACCACGGCCCGGGTGGGCTGAGCCGCCGCAGGCGTGGAGACGGGAACGGGAACCGGGGCTGGCTTGACGCCCGTGGCCTTCTGTTCGGCCAGTTTGCGCAGCTTGCGACTGAGTTCGCGGCTGATGTTCAATCCTACGATGGGATATTGGAGGATGAGCGCTTCCAGCTCCTCGCGCGTGAGCTCCCAGAATTCACCGTCGGTTTTGGCGAAGGCTGTATCCAGATGGGCGTCGCCGGTGAGGATGGCTTCTTCGCCGAAGAAATCGCCGTCTTTCAGGGTGAGGACGCCTTCCGGGCCTCTAAGTTCGACGGTTCCCCGTTCGATGATGTGAACTCGATCTGCGGCGGATCCTGCTTTGTAGATGATGTCGCCGCCGCGATAGCGGGCGGGGAGCAGGCGTTCCGCCACATCTTCCAGTTGTTCGACG
>JALSPL010000466.1 GCA_026985975.1 Anaerolineae bacterium
GCTCGGCTGGATGGGGCATCGTTGCACCTCGACGGTATGGCGTCAGAAATTGGCGTTGGGGGGCTCGGCCGGTGTGGCGGGGCGAATGTTCCAGAAGCCGAAAAGGGCGATGTCCAGAACGCCCAGGGGCAGGAGCCTCGTCCACAGGTCATCGCGCTTGCGGGCTTCCTGCTGAAAAACCTGGCGGCGGGCCTGGCGACGGATGAATCCCCACAACAGAAAGGCGAAGAAGACGATGGGGATGCGTCCGATGATCCCGGCGGGGCCTGTTTGTCCCGGGCCGGGCAGAAAATAGATGTCGATGGGCAGGCCCACCACCATCGAGAGCCACACCCAGTGTTTTTCCAGCACGTAGGCCAAAAGCGTGGTGCGGATTACGAATAGGACGGGCAGGAGCAATAGATATAGCCATGCCAGCGCCGCCGCGGCGAGCATGAGATAAGCAAAAACGGGCTGTTGCGAACCCATATTCAGCATATAGAAGATAAAACCCAGCATCAGAAAAAGAAAGGACATGATCAGGGCCGCGAAGCGGAAGCGATGAGAAAATTGTTGAATCGCCCGCTGTCGCCGATGCCAGTCATCCGCTTTTTTCTGCTTCAGTTTTTGAGCCAGATCATTGAGATTTGAATCGGGGGTCATGGTTGGCTCCAGGTGTTGTAGATGCGGGGGGGGATGGGCAATGACATGGTCATGCGACGCACCTCATCATGGGCCATGGGGCTGACTCGCAGGACAATGACCGAGAGATCGTCACTGGGGCGTCCCTGTTCTTTTTGCAAGGCGTGAGCCAGCAGGTCGTCGGCGTAGGCTCGGGCGCCCAGGGTGGAGGGGAAGCTGCTCAGCAGTTCCGGAACATCGATCTTGCCCCCGCGATGCGCTCCCGCCGTCCATACGCCATCGCTGAAGCCCACCGCCACCAGGCCCGGCCGCAGTTTTAGTTCGACGATCTGGGGGCGGGTGCGGTGATGAACGCCGATGGCGCGGGAGGGAGCATCCAGCGACTGCCACTGGTTGTGATCGAAGACAAGCACGGGCGTGTGGCTGTTGCGCGAGATCACCAGCGTGCCCGTTTCCATGTCCGCCGAGAGGATGATCATCTCGGCGCTGACCTTGCCGCCGCGATGGGTGCGGAGATAGTCGTGGGCGGCGCGGGCCGCGGCCCCATCCCGCACGCCTTCGGCCAGCAGCGAGATGGCTTTGCGGGCCACGATGTTGCTGATATTTTTGGCCGAGCGTCCGCTGCGCTGACCATCCACCAGCACGACGGAGACGCCGCCATGGGGGCGTTCGATGACTTCGACGGTGTCGCCCGATTCGCTCATGGCGTATTTGGCTATTTTGGCGACGGCTAGCTGGATTTCCATTGGTTATGGCAAGCGCAGAATGATGGAGACGGGCGGGGAGATTTCTACATCCGGATCCCGGACGGAGACGCATTTGAGATAAACGACGCCGGTGCCGGCGGCGCCGCTGGGCACGGAGAAACGCACCACCAGCGAGGTGCTGCCGCCGGCGGGGACGTCGGGCGTGATCTTGGACGCGGCGCAGCCATTGGCGTCGCAGAGGCTGACGCTCCAGTTGGACGGCAATTGCGTGGAGCCCAGGGTTACATGCAGCGCATCGAGGCCCGAGCCCTGATTGATGAAGGTGATGTTGACGTTGAGATCCGAGCCGCTGTAGCTGGGGGGCTGGGCCTGCCATTGGGCAAAGAATGGCGTGGGCGTTGGGGTCGGCGTGGGCGTGGGCGTGGGCGTATTG
>JALSPL010000467.1 GCA_026985975.1 Anaerolineae bacterium
AGAAGGTGGTGGCGTGGACGCATCATCTTGCCATGGCGGACGTCAAGCAGATCAAGACTGCCTTTGGCGTCACTGTCAATGACGTGTTGATGGCGGTGGTGGCCGGCGGTTTGCGGCAATATCTGCTGGCCCGAGGCGAGCGCGTGCCCAAAAATCTCAACATCCGGGCCATGGTGCCGGTGAATTTACGGCCCCTGAAGCAATCGGCCAAACTGGGCAATCATTTCGGTTTGGTGGTGCTTTCATTGCCTCTGGGCATCGAAAATCCTCTGGATCGCGTGCTGGAAGTGAAACGGCGCATGGATGATTTGAAGCATTCACCCGAAGCCGTGGTGGGGTATACGCTGCTCGAAGCCATGGGCATGACCCCCGCCCAGATCGAAAATCTGGCGGTGCAGTTCTTCGCCATGAAATCCACCTTGGTGCTGACCAATGTGCCCGGCCCCCGGCAGAAGCTTTATTTTGCCGGCGGGGCCATCGAGAGGATCATGTTCTGGGTGCCGCAGTCGGGCCGCCTGGGCATGGGCGTCAGCATCTTCAGCTACGCCGGTTCGGTCAGCGTCGGCGTTATGACCGATGACGGCCTGGTCTCCGATCCGGACGCCATCGCTGGATTTATCGAAAAAGACTTTGCCCAGATGCTGCGCCTGACCGGGGAGATCGCCTCGCAGCAGTATCCGGAAACCGCCGGGCGGGGTGAGTCTGTCTCGGAAGTGGCGGATGGGGAGGCGGATGCCGTCGCATCTGGTGAAGACATTCCCGCAGCCGACGCTGATGACGAGATCGGGGCCGGTGGGAAGGCGCTGGCGGATGAGGAGCGGTGCGTCGCCATCACCAAAGCGGGCCAGCGCTGCAAGAACAAAGTTCTGCCCGGCTCGAAGTATTGTCATATCCACGCACGGCTGGCGGAGGCCCCGGCGGAAAATTGAGGACGCACCGGTGTGCATAAAACAACGCCCGGCATCGTGGGCCGGGCGCTGGTGAAAAGCGTTTCAACTTCTGCGGGATGCGCTCAAATGACCTATTTTTCGACCGGCAGACCCTCTTGCTGCCACTGGGAGATGCCCCCCTGCATGTTGTGGACGTTATCGAAACCGTTGTCGCGCAGGAATTTTGTGGCCTGACCGCTGCGATTGCCGGAGCGGCAGGTCATCACCACGAATTTATCTTTGGGGATTTCGTTCAAGCGGTTGGGCAGCGTTCCCAGAGGGATGAGTTTGACGCCCGGGATGTGTCCGGCGTCATACTCCCACTGCTCCCGCACGTCTATCAGCACGACGTCGGGATTGTTGCGGATGCTGTTGACCTGCTGCACGGTGAGATTGACAGGCAGCGCGGCCAGATCGACCTGAGTCGTTTCAGCCGCGGGCGCTTTGGCGCCGCAGGCGGTTACCGTCAGGGCCAGGATGGCAATAATCAAAAGCGTGAGGAGTTGTTTTTTCATCGGTGAGACCTTGTGTGTGAATTATTTTCGGGATTTCTTGGATTTTCGAGATTTTGTCCGGGTTTCTTTGCTCGAACGCACCGCGACGGGAGCGGGCGTTTTGCGAATGAAGTGGTTATAGATCAGGCCCAGGGCGCCGATGGCCATGGAGATCAGCGAGATGACCGAGGCGGTGGGCAGCGCACCCAGCGTCCAGGCGTCGGGGCGGAAGAAAAGTTCGATGAAGAACCTGCCCAATGGGTAATAGATGAGATAGAAAAACAATAGATCGCCGTTTCGCAGCCGATCGCCAAACTTTTTGAAGATGAACACCATCAGCCCCACGCCAATGATATTCCATATCGATTCATAGAGGAAAGTGGGATGAAATCGGGTGTCGGGGCCCAGAACGCTGCAATTGTACTGTTCGTAAAACTGGCGGTTGACGCAGTCAATCTTGATTCCCCAGGGCAATTTGGTGGGCGGCCCGAATAACTCCTGATTGACGAAATTCCCCCAACGTCCGATGGCCTGCGCCAGTAAAACGCCAGGCACGGCAAAATCGGCCCATTTCAGGAAGTTCAGCTTTTTGTACCAGGTGTAGCCCAGCACGCCGATGACGCCGCCGATGACGCCGCCGTAGATGCCCAGGCCCGCAAAGCCGCCGTTGCGGGGAATGAAGATGTCCATGGGATGTTCTTTGTAATAATCCCAGCCGATCCCCACCGCCGGGCGGGAGAAGACGTGATAAAGCCGGGCGCCGATGATGCCCAAAATCAGCACGATGATGAGCATGTTCCAGATGTGGTCAGGGTCTTCGCCTCGCTGCTGGACCATCCATGAGGCCAGCCAGGCGCCCAACACTGCGCCGGTGGTGATGATAATGCCATACCAGTAAACAGGGTATGAGCCGATGTGAAATGCTACCGGGTCCATAAATGACTCCAGAAAAAGTAGGATAGAGCTAGAGTGTAAAGAGTAATGGCGAAAATGTCAATCGCCGCCAAGCCTGGCGGTAAGCAGCGTTTGCACGCCCGCCACCCGGTCGAAGAAAGGATAGCGATCGGAATCGACATGGTCATGGGCGCTGTAAAGCACATAGCCGATGATGAGCAGATAGCCCGATGCCGTCATCAGCGGGCCCCAGGGCGGCGTGCGCAGCGCTTTCGCCAGTTTGGCCAACGAAAGCAGGCGGATGAGGGAGGCGGCCAGTTTGTTGCGCCCTCCGAAACTGCCTTCCAGCGCCAGCACCGCGGGCGCGAGCCGGGCCAGGTCTTTGTCGGGGCCGTCATACTGCTGCACCAGGGTGCGGCTTTTTTGGTAGATGCCATCCGCATCGAGGAATTTCTTGACATAAGTTGTGACCGCTGTTTTCTCCCGCAACTTCTCGATGCTCTCGCTGAGAGTGGCTTCGATTTTCTCGAAATTGTCCTCTCCGATGAGATCGGCCAGCTTTTGCCACGCTTCGATAACGAAGCCGACAATCTCATCCGCGCCCATATCCTCCAGCGCCCGCTTTACATCCAGCCCGGCCAGTTTGCTCGCCTCCCGCAGGATGGCGATATTCATGGTCAGGGCGGCGGTGATGGCGTCGGCCGTGGTCTCGATGGCGTCTTCCTGGATGCTGTTCAGCGTTTGATGCACTGCGGCCAGCAGGTCGCGGTCGGCGCCGCGATAGCGGGCCGGGCGAATGGTGGGGCGCAGCAATGAGGCCGGGTCGGTCAACCCCTGCCAGATCAGCGCATTGTCGTCGGATGCCCCGCGCATTGTCACAGCTCCCTCATCGCCGCCGGCCAGCCGTTCGACCACGGCCAGATCCGCCGCGGCCGCTGCCAGCAACTGCACTTCGACCCGACTGCGGGCCTCGGCGGTTTGAGCTTCGCTCAGGGCTGCGGCCAGGGCTCGTCCGGCTTCCCGGCTGCGGGGCAGCAAGTCCTGGGCGCTGTTCGATATAGCGGCCCCGCCGCCGCTGCGCATGGGCGTCCGCGGCAGCACTGCTTCCAATTTCGTCAGATATTCAGGCGTCAAGGATGTCGTCATTGTCTTTCTCTTCCTCCATGGGTTCCAGGCCCGTGGCCATGAGATAGCCGCGAGCGCGTTCGGTGCGGGGATAGCGATTGACCAGCGTCCAGAACCGCGGCCCGTGATTGGCCTCCACCAGGTGCGCCAGTTCGTGCATCAGCACATAATCCTGTACAAAACGGGGCATCTGGCCCACCCGGTGGGAGATGCGGATGCTGCCCTGGCCGGGGGTGCAGGAGCCGTAGCGCTTTTGCTGATTGGTCACCCAACGGATGCTGCGCCAACGCAGTTTGCCGCCGAAGTAGCGGCGGTTGAGTTCCCGCGCCCGGGCCTCCAGGTCGGCGTCCGAGAGCTCTCGGGCCTGTTGGCGGCGTTGGAGTCGGGCCTTGAGGTTCTCGATGGCTGCGTTCAATTCTTTTTCGGGCATGTGCTGGGGCGCTCGCACCACCATCACATCGCCCTCCATGCGGGCGCTGATGGTTTTGCGCCGCCGCGCGGAGCGAATGACTTTTATTTTCATGCAGGCAATTATAGACGGAATGGGTCGGGATGGGAAAAACCGGGCGTTATCCTTCGGTCTGCAGCGTTCGTTGCAGACCGGGCGCGAGCATCGGGGGGCGACAGGCGCGAAAAACGCCCGAATCGCAAAGGCTGCAATGCCGGGCGTTTTCAAAAGGAGGAAGGATGAAGAATTTCTTCGAGAGCTTCTTATTTTCCTGGCGAATCAGGATAATCGCTGCGCCATGTTCTGCATGAGCGCCGTGGTGAAACGCCCCAGCGCCCCATAGAAAGCAGTCTCCGCATTCTGCGCCACCTTTCGCCCAAAATCGGGCAGCCAGCGGCCTGGATGCTGGCGGATGAAGAAATCAAGCGCTTGCTCTGCGGCCGCGTCAGATTGAGCCGCCTGGGTCTGTAACAGCGCGCTCAGGCAGGCCAGCTCGACGCCGATATGGTCGGGTATGTCCAACTGCGCCCAATGCTCGCTCACGCTCAGTGCGGTGTAATCAAAAGCGATGGATTCATAGAACTGGGCCACCTGGTGCGTGAGCGGCCCCCACAAACGCCGGGCCCGTTGCGCCGATTCGAAAGGGGGTAGATAGCGGCCCGAAACCGGGACGAAAAAAAGCTCGTCATAATCCTGCTTCAGGGCCTCCAGCGTCTCCGCAGCGTCAAGACGCACATCTTGTGCATCCAGCTCTGCGGCCAGCGCCGGCGCCACCTCGCGAAATGCGGCGACCAACGTTTCATCGGGCGAATGAAGGTAGAGACTGGCCAGGATGTCAGCGATCCTGGCCAGCGTGAGAGATGATTCTTGTTTCATCAGCGACTGCCTACGCCTTTTCGATCTTGACGGGGATATCCTGGCGGGCGTTGGAGCCGACCACGAAATCGGCCAGGGTGGCGTAGCCCTGGCGAGCGGGGTCGCTCAGGCCCAGGCGGTTGCTGGCCACGCCCTTGCCGCGCAGGCCGCTGGCATGATGCACCTTGTTCTCGATGGTTTCATCGCGAGCGCCCATAGCCCAATGCCCGTAGCCATGTTCGATGCCCACCGCGCCCGGCTGGATGCCCTTGCGCACGGAGAGAATGCCGGTGACGCTGCCGTTGGGGCTGCTCACCTTCACCTTGTCGCCGCTGCGCAGGCCCAGCTTCGCTGCATCATCCGCATGGAGCACGATGGCGTTGCTGGGGTGCAGGGCGGAAAGCTGCGGCGCGCCCGTGACCGGAGCTGACATCAACTGCGATTTGGTGGAGACCATCTTGAAGGGCCATTCCGAGGGCGGATACTTATCGGCGATGGGGGTTTCATCGGAGAAAACCGGTTCGCGCCAGGTGGGAACGCCCACGAAACGCTTGCCTGTCATGCTGTTGCGGCTGGTTCCCAGCTTTTCGTTGTAGATCTGCATGGGCTTGCCATAGCGATGGGTCAGGAAATCACCCTGGTATGAATGCTTCTCATCTTCGAAACGCCCGCCGCGGGCCAGCACATAGCCAACTTTGCGCTGTTCCTCCGGCTTCAGCACCGCCGTCACTTTATCCCAGATGCGATCGACGCCGGTCATCTGCAGCTCTTCATCAGTGACATCGGGCACAGGCTCTTTGTCGAAGGCCGTATTGGCGTTCATGCGCAGGAACCAATCTTCGGGATGGTTGAGCGGATACCAGTTGTCATCGGCGTCGGGGATGGCGTGATCACCGAAACCGGGCAGGCCCATCTTCTTGGCCACAGCAATGAGGAATGTCTCCATGCTGATGACATCGCCCTCGGGCGTTTTGGCCAGGGGCGGGTCCACCACGGGCCAGCGCACCGAATTCACCTTGGTCAGATACGCGGCCCAGGGATGCGCCGTGCCCCAGGTTTCGTAGAGCACCGTATCGGGCACGATGTAATCGGCAAAGACGCTGGTTTCGTTGATGAAGGGATCGATGGAGATGATCAGGGGCACGCGTTTGGGATCCGCCATGGCCTCCTTGGCCGTCTCATACAGGCCCGCTTGCCCGTAAAGGGGGTTGGTGTTCCAGAATATCATGGCCTTGATGGGATAAGGATAGCTGCTGAGCGCGCCATTGAGATATTCCGGCTGGATAGCGAAGGAGAAGGGATACCAGGGAGATTTCGCTGGATAAGGATTTTCCCCCGCTTCCTTCTTCTTCTTGAACTCAGAGGTCTTTTCATAGGGGAAGCCGCGACGGCTGATGCGCACGCCCTTGGGTTTGACCTTGCCCTTGAATTTGACCAGATTGTAGCGCGGGCCTTTGCCCACGTCCGCGTAATGCCCGCCGCCGGCCGTGGTTCCGCCCTTCCAGTTGAGATTGCCCACCAGGGCGTTGAGCATGACAATGGCGTAGGCGGTGTAGAAGCCGGTGCTGTGCATGGTGCCGCCATGACAATCGGCCACCGCCCTGCGCCCGTGGCTGGTGAATTCATCCGCCAGCTCGATGATGGTGGCTTCGGGAATGCCACAGCCCTCGCTATATTCCGCCAGCTCGTGCTTGAACGCTTCTTCCTTGAGGATTTGCAGGCTGCTCTTGACGGCCACGCGCTCGCCGTCGATTTCCACTGCGTCATCAACGAAGAGTACGGCCGGGCCCGTGGCTTTGGCGTGGGCCACAGGCTGGCCGCTGGCCTCATCGATGACCACAAACGTGTCCTCATCGCCTTCTTCCGCCAGGCCCAGTTGCGAGCCTTTCAGGAAATGGCCAAAATCGGGCCTGGATTCATCTACGATGACCAGATGGGTGGCATTGGACCAACTGGGCTCGCCCGCGGCCTTGGCTACATCCGCATTGGGCTGGGCCAGGAAGTGGGCGTTGTAGCGCTCGTTTTCCAGAATCCAGCGCATCATGCCCATAGCCAGCGCCGCATCGGTGCCCGGATTGACGGGAACCCAGCGGCTGCGGGCGCCAGCAGCGATGCTATCGGAGTTGGTCAGCACCGGATCGACGACCACATAGCTCATCTTGCCGTCGCTGCGGCCCTCGGCCACCATCTTGCCCGAACGCTTGAAGGGATTGCCGGCGTTGGCGGGCGCGGTGCCGATGGTGAGCAGAAACTCGGTGTTCTTGAAATCGGGCTTGAGGTGGGGATATTTCTTCCAATCGCCCAGCAGCGCCGCGTAGCCGGCACGCATCGAAAGGCCGCAATTGCCGCGGTGCCCGGTGAAGTTGATGCTGCCAAAGGAGAGCACCGAGAAGCGCTTGGCAAAACTCAGGCGTCCTTCCTTGAAGCCCGCCACAAACGCCAGTTGATTGACCTTGGGCCCCAGCTCGGGCGCTTCGGGATCGATGGGCGTTTCCAGATCGCGGATGGCCCGCAAGCCATCCACATGCCCTTCGCCAAAGAGATCGCCGCCTTCCACCACCTCTGCCACCAACTGCTCGAAGGAGATGGGTTGCCATTTGCCCTCGCCGCGCTTGCCCACTCGCTTCAGGGGCGTCAGCACGCGATAGGGGTCATAGAGCTTATCCAGCACCGCATTGCCGCGACCGCAGGCCGTAGAGCGATGCTTCATGCCGTTATCCTGATAAGCGCTGAGCAGCTTGTAGCTTTCTTTGATGGGCGTCTGGTAATCCAGGAAAGGATCGGCGGAGAGAATGTGGTAGGGATTGCCGGTGACGCGCAAGACCTTGCCCGTCTTCCTATCCACTCGCACCCGCACGCCGCACAAGGTGGTGCAGCCCACGCACACGCTGTTGGCCACATATTGATCGGGGTTGGGCTGCACTTCGCCCGTCTTGCGGTCTACGATGAACTCGGGTTTGGGCGCATTGCCCGCCAGATGATCCAGGGGATGATTGCCGGCCCACCAGCCTTTGCTCACCCCGCGCAGGGTGCTGGCGTAGCCCACGCCGAAAACGGTCAG
>JALSPL010000468.1 GCA_026985975.1 Anaerolineae bacterium
GCGGCGCTGTGCCCCGCCCAGCGCAACATGCTCACATCGTTCTCGGCGTCGCCCACAGCCAGCACCTCATCCCGGGCGATGCCCATTTGCTTCGCAATCCAGGCGATGGCCGCGCCTTTGCTGGCATGTTTGTTCACCACCTCCACAAACCAATGGTGGGAGCGCACCACCTCGGCCCGGGTACCCAGCCGAATGCGTAGAGCTTCCAGCATGGCGGGCGCCGCGGGCACATCGGGCTGAACGACCAGCATCTTGATCAAGTCCTCGTCGATATGGGCCAGCGCCTCGGGATCATAGTGAATGGGGACGCCCCCGGCCAGCCAGTATTCATCTTGCTCGGGCGAGAACGCGACGCGCTCCATAAAAATGCCGTGGGCGGTGTAAAACGTGGGAACGGCGTTGAATGTGCGGGCAATTGCCGCTCCCTCGGCGACGACTTCACGGGGAACGGTGAAAGTGTGGAGGATGTCGCCATTGCGCAGGGCGATCACGGAGCCATGCCCGCCCACCACCGGCTCATCCGCGGTCACTTCCAGCCTGTCCAGATATGGCCCGATGGTGGCGGGCATGCGGCCGGTGGCCACCACCACGGTCACGCCCATTTCCCGGGCCCGGCGCAGGGCCGCGATGTCCTCTTCATCGATATGTCCCTGTTCGTCGAGCAGGGTGCCATCCAGGTCGCTAGCAAGCAGTTTGATCATAGCGTTAGTGTAATCTCCAATAGGCGATCAAGACCCGCCAGGTCCTGATGAAGGTGAATGTTTGCATGGGGAAAATGCCGTCGGGCGATTTCGGTCACGGCCCGGCCCTGATCAGAACCGATCTCCAGCAGGATCATGCCGCCCGCACGCAGGAAGCCGGGAGCCTGGGCCAGCAAGCGCCGCAGATGATCCAGGCCCGCGGGCCCGCTGAACAGGGCCGCGGCTGGTTCATACGCCGCCACCTCGGGCATGAGCTGCGGGCGATGGGTCTCGGCCACGTAGGGCGGATTGGCCAGGAGCAAATTCACCGGCTCGGGCAGAGGCGCCAGCAGATCGCCTGGCAGGAAGATCACGCGCGGGGCCAGGCCCAGACGGCGGGCGTTGGCCCGGGCCACGTCCAGGGCCGCAGCGCTGATGTCGGTGGCGTAGATGCGCACGTCGGGCGGCGCGTGTTTGGCCACGGCCAGAGCGATGGCCCCGCTGCCTGCGCCGATGTCGGCCACGACCGCGCGGGGATGATCTTGCAGCCAGCTCAGCGCCCGTTCCACCAGCGCCTCGGTTTCGGGCCGGGGAATGAGCACCGCGGGCGTGACGTGCAGCAAAATATCATAAAACCAGCGCTCCCCCGTGATGTAGGCCAGAGGCTCGCGGGCGGTACGGCGGTCAAGCATCGCCCGGAAAGCCAACTGTTGCCCGGACGTCAATGCCTGCTCGGGATGCGCCATCAGCCAGGTGCGATCTTGGCCAAGCGCATGCGCCAGCAGCAGCTCCGCGTCCAGCTCGGGGGTATCGACCCCGGCCCGGGCCAGGGCGCGGGCCGCGTCATCCAGGGTTTGAGCGATGGTCGGGCGATTCATCCCGCCATTTTACCACAGCCCCCGCTCCAACCAGAGGATGACCTCGTGTTCATTCCAGGCGGGCGATGCTGTCGAAGGCCTCGCGCACCTGGCGATAGGCGGCGTCGATCTCATCGGCCTTGTTGGCGGCGTTTCGGAAATGCGTGCCATAGAAAAC
>JALSPL010000469.1 GCA_026985975.1 Anaerolineae bacterium
TGCTGATCACCGCATCCACGGGTAGGTTGTAGAGATTGAGATAGGTGAACGCCCGCTGCGCCTCTTTGATCACCATCTTCTCCGGGTTCACCACCATGCGAATGCTGCTGATGTCCCGATCAGTCAGCAGCGCTTCCAGCTTGCTCAGGTCTCGCACCAGGGATTCCACGGCGTTGAAGAGATCATCCTCGGGCATGGGGATATCGGAGACGGAGCGCATGATGGGGCGGGCGATCTTCATGGCGGTGCGCTCGAAGGGGAATATCTTCTCGATATACCACGAGGCCATCTCGGGAAAGGCCAATAATTGCAGGGTGGCGCCGGTGGGAGCCATATCCACCACGATCACATCGTAGTCGCCCGAATCCATCAGACTGCCGATCTGCAACAGGCTGGCCAACTCTTCCATGCCCGGCAAGATGCTGGCCTCCTCGGCCATCATGCCATCCATGCCCCGCCATGCAAACAGCGTGGCCAGATATTGCTGCACGGCGCCCCAGTTCTGCGCCATCTGATGCAGCAAGTCCACTTCCTGAGCCCAAAGATTGGGCGCCAGGAGCACAGGCTCGGGCCCGATGGCCTGATCGAAGCTATCGCCCAGCGAGTGGGCGGAATCGGTGGAGATGACGATGGTGCGATGCCCCAGTTGGGCGGAGCGAATGGCCGTGGCCGCGCTGATGCTGGTCTTGCCCACGCCGCCCTTGCCGGTGAAGAGAATGATGCGCATGGAAGTTCCTTGATGATGAGATGGGTTGCAACGCTCATTATCCCCGATGCCCCGCAAAATCGCCAACCTGCCCGGTTATGCCTGATAAAAGGCTTCGTTGAAAACAGAAGCCCGCAGCAGCTTGTGCAGGCGAGGATCCTCGATATTCAGCCCCGACGCGTCCGCCAGATACCAGGCCACGCCCTCGGCCAGATAGGCATCGACATCAGCCCGGGCAGCTTCGCTGCGCCCATAGCCAGCGGCAAAGCCCGACCGCACGCCCCGCTCAAAATCCCGCCAGCGCTGATCGTGCCGGGCGTGGGGCTGGCCCCAGCCGATGATGCGGGCGATGAGGACGCCGACCGGGGTGAGATAGGCGATGGGATCATCCACCAGCAGCGCCAGCCGCAGCCAGGCCGCGTCTTGCAGCGCCCGCCCCCGAAAAAGGCTCTCTCCGGTCACAAACCCGTGTTCCTGGGCGTCAATAACTATATGCCCGCGCGGCTGCGCCAGCCACAAATCCACCAGCGCCCGTGGCAGAGGCTGTAGTATCGCCAACGTCGCGGCCAGCGCATCGCTGACCGTATCGAAATGCTCGCTCACATGCCCGGGCGAGCGGGCAAGCGCCTCGGGCGAGATGTGGATGCGGGGAATGAGCGGCGAGGGCGGCGTCACTCTTCGAACATCGCTCCCACGCTGACGCCCTGATGAATGCGGTGGATGGTCTCGCCCAGCAGCGGCCCCACGCTCAACACCTCCAGCTTGTCGCCGATGCGCTGCGCCTTTTCTTCGGGGATGGGCAGCGAGTTGGTCACCACCAGATGATCGATGGGCGAATCCGCCAACCGCTCCGCGGCGGGATCAGAGAAGACTGCGTGGGTGGCGAAGGCGTAAATGTCCGTGGCTCCGGCCTGGCGGATGAAATTCGCAGCCTGGGTGAGGGTGCCAGCCGTATCGATTTCGTCATCGATAAGCATACTGGTCATGCCCGCAACATCACCGATGAGGTTGTGCATTTCTGTCTTGCCGCCGTCCAGACTGCGGCGTTTTTCGATGATGGCCAGGGGCAGATTGAGGGCGTGGGCGAAGTTGCGGGCCCGGCGCACCGCGCCCACATCGGGCGAGACCACCACGGCGTTTCGGTTCAGATTGCGAGATTTGACATACTCGATGAACAGATAGCGGGCGGTGAGCTCGTCGGTGGGAATGGTGAAGAAGCCCTGAATTTGGCCCGCGTGCAGATCAATGGTGAGGACGCGATCGGCCCCGGCCACGGTGATAATGTCCGCCAGCAGTCGGGCCGTAATAGGAACCCGGGGCTGATCCTTTTTGTCGGTGCGGCCGTAGGCGTAATAGGGCACCACCGCCGTAATGCGTCCGGCGCTGTCCCGATGCAGGGCGTCGATGGTGATGAGCAGCTCCATCACCATATCGTTGACCGGGCGTCCCAGAGGCTGAATAAGGAAAACATCCTTGCCCCGAACGCTCTGCTTGAGTTGGACAAAAATGTTTTCGTTGGGGAATTTTTTGATGCGAATAGGCGTGGGGCGAATTCGTAAATAATCGCAAATCTCTTCCGCAAGTTGGGGATGGCAGGAGCCGCTCACCACGGCCAGTTCGCCATACAGGCCTTCAGACACAGGGACCTCCAGGGGGATAAATCGTCGGGTGATCATCGGGTGGGCGTAACGTGACAGCAGGCTATGGTAGCCACATTATTCCACGAAAAGGGGCGTCGCCCCAAAATCAGTCAGCCGTTTTGTGGACGAGTTGGCGCACCGCAGTATAGGGATCAACCTCCCGGCGGGCGACGGCCTCCACCAGGATTTCGAGCTCCCCTGGATCGGTGCGGGCCAGCAATTCTTCCAGCAAATAGTCCCGCAGGATCACGCGCAACTCGGTGGCGGCCCGCAGCCGATCCCGCAAGATGCGCCCGCCGCTTTGCTCCAGATAAAGTCTGTGATTTTCGATGGCCTCCATCAGCGCCTCCGCGCCCTCGCCCGAGATGGCGACGGTCTTCAGCACCGGCGGCGTCCAGCCCCGGGGCAACTTTTCCGGCTCGGGCAGGTTCACGGGCAACATGCGGCCGTGGTGCATCACCTGGAACTTCTCGGGCGCGCCCAGATTCAGCATCATCTTCAGCGCCATCACCGTGCGGTCCACCCCTTCCCGGTCCGCCTTGTTCACGGCAAAAATGTCGGCGATCTCCAGAATGCCCGCCTTGATGGCCTGCACTTCATCGCCCAGGCCCGGGGCTTCCACCACCACCGTGGTGTAGGCGGCGCTGGCGATCTCCACCTCGCTCTGGCCCACGCCCACCGTCTCGATGATGATGCGATCGAAACCGGCCGCGTCCAGCGCCATGATCACGTCATCGGTGGCCTGGGCCAGCCCGCCCAGACTGCCGCGAGTGGCCATGGAGCGGATGAACACGCCCGGATCCCCGGCCAGATCCCGCATCCGCACGCGGTCGCCCAGCAGCGCCCCGCCGCTGAAGGGGCTGGTGGGATCGATGGCGATGACGCCCACGGTCATGTCGCGGCGCCGATACGCGCCGGCCAGTTGGTTCACCAGGGTGGATTTGCCGGTGCCGGGCGCGCCGGTGACGCCGATGATGTGCGCACGTCCCGATTTGGGGTAAAGCGCGGCCAGCAGGGGCATGGCCAGCTCGGTGTTGTTTTCGATGTGAGAGATAACGCGGGCCAGGGCGCGGCGATTGCCCGCCTCCAGCGCGCTGGTGAGCCCTTCGACGGTGGTCAGGTCCATGAAACGCCCGCTCCTCACGCCAACTGGCGGCCCAGCGCTTTTTCGATGGTCTCGACGATTTCGGAGGTCAGCGTGCCGGGCCCGAAAACGCCGGCCACGCCCATATCCAGCAGCGTCTGCACATCCTCATCGGGGATGATGCCCCCCACCAGCACCACCACATCGCCCATGCCCAGTTCCTTCAACTTCTCCATCACCCGCGGTACCAGGGCCATGTGGGCGCCGGAGAGGATGGAAAGCCCCACCACATCCACATCCTCTTGCAGTGCGGCTTCAGCGATCATGTCCGGGGTCTGGCGGATGCCGGTGTAGATGACCTCGTAGCCGGAATCGCGCAGGGCGCGGGCGATGATCTTGGCCCCGCGATCGTGGCCGTCCAGGCCCGGCTTGGCGACAAGCACGCGTACTTTTCGATCCATGTTCTACCTCAATGAAAAAGTAAGGGGAGCGTTTGGAAACCAAATTGCCGAAAATGGCGGTCAAAGGAAAACGCGTCAACGATGCCAAGGGTTTCCATCACGGCGAAACTGGTGCAATCCAAAAAACCAAAATCTTTATCGACGTAACGTTTGAAAATGACCCAGGCCCTTTCCTCATGAGGCCTTTCGACTCGTACAATCTGCAATCGCTTACTATTGAGCGCCCGCTCCACAAATCGTACGGCCACGGCATGAGTAGAGCGTCGTCGCAAAAAAGACGCTGTTTCAAACAGCACCCAGTTCGACGTCACCCATTGGAACTGTTGGGCGTCTGTGCGTGCAAAAGTGCGGGCGACATCGTGGTATCGATCTGTCCTGGATTCCAGAGCTACCCAGGCTCCTGCATCAATAAAGAGCTGCCTCATTATTCCTTGATCTCAGCCTTTGCGGACTCTGAAAGCGGACCATAAAGATAATCATCGAAATTCACCGAAGCGTCTGTTATGCCCAGATCGACGGGGTCTGCGCCTATCAGCCACAAGGGATCATCATCAATTTCTGCGTCCCCGGAATCCTCTGCCGATTCCGCAGATGTGATATATTGGACGGCAGCTTCGCGCAACACTTGCGCCATGCTTTTATCTTCTTCCGCGGCCCGAAGCTTGAGCGCTTTGTGCAATTGTTTCGGCAAACGGATGTTCGTGGTGACATATTCAGTCATTTTGCACCTCCATGCGGTACAATTGTACCAAATTGCGGAGGTCAGATCAAGGACGGGAGATTATGTTGCAATATCATCCAGCAGAATTATCTGCAGATAGGGAATCGATCGCAACCTTTTGTCATTGGTCAAAAATGCCTCACACCCAGCAGTCAACGCCACTGCAATCTGGAGAGCGTCTGGTGTGCGTAAGTTATGCTGGGCTCTCAAAATGGCTGCTTGCTCAGCAATGGCGGCATCGATATCGAATAAGATAAAATGGCGACTGTTGTTCAACAACACGGAATACTGTCGGTGTAAATCAGTTCGTCCCAGGCGGACGGGATGCACCAAGACCTCAGTCAGCGTAATAACCGAAGTGACCGCCTCCAACCGACCCTTGTCGATTCGCCGAAAAATATCTGTGACGACAGCGTCATAGCGGGGATGCTGCTCGACGAAGTAGATGATCGGGGCCGTATCAATGGCCAGCCGGCTGACTTTAGCCAGGGCTGCATCAACATTCATTGCGGGTCCCATTCGTCTCTCAGACGATCAACATAGGCCTGGGCGTCAACATCTTGCCAGATTTCCCGGCCAAGGCCATGCAGTTCCAAAATACTGGGAGCTGCGTGTACATTTTCTTCAGATAGAGGGGCATCGCTTGTCCAGCCCTGATTAATCATTTTCATCAAGCGTCTCTTTTCTGAAGACGACAGCACTTTGATGTATCGTTCGTAGATCTGTTCAATACTCATAGTCATCGACCTCACGTGAGGGTTCTCTCCAAAAGTATAGCATATCCGCAATCAGAAGAACACTGGCTCGTGATATTCGCCGAAGACCTGGCGAAAGACGCCCATGATTTCGCCCAGGGTGGCGTAGGCCCGCACCGCCTCGATGATGGGCGGCATGAGGTTGTCGGTTCCCCGGGCTGCATCCGCCAGCTCGCGCAGGGCTTTTTCCACCGCGGCGTTGTCTCGCTGAGCCCGCACCCGGGCCAGACGGGCCACCTGCCGCTCATAGCCCTCGGGGTCCATCTCAAGGATGGGTATTTCGACGGGCTCTTCGGCCACGTAGTCATTGACGCCCACCACAATGCGTTGATTCGTGTCGATCTCCATCTGGTAGCGGAACGCAGCCTCTGCGATCTCCCGCTGGAAGAAACCGTTTTCGATGCCCCGCACCACGCCGCCCAGGGCCTCGACCTGGCGAAAATAAGCGTTGGCCTCCGCCTCCATCTGGTTGGTGAGCTGTTCGAGATAGAAGGAACCGGCCAGGGGGTCGATGGTGTTGGGAACGCCCGATTCGTGGGCGATGATCTGTTGGGTGCGAAGGGCGATGGTGACAGCTTTTTCGCTGGGCAGGGCCAGGGCCTCGTCCATGCTGTTGGTGTGCAGGCTCTGCGTGCCGCCCAGCACCGCGGCCAGGGCCTGGATGGCAACCCGCACGATGTTGTTTTCCGGCTGCTGCGCGGTGAGGGATGCGCCCGCGGTCTGGGCGTGGGTGCGCAACATCCACGACCGCGGATCCTTGGCCCCATATTTTTCCTTCATGGCCCGGGCCCAAATGCGCCGCGCCGCCCGGAATTTGGCGATCTCCTCGAAGAAATCGTTGTGCGCGTTGAAGAAGAAGGAGAGCCGGGGCGCAAAGGCGTCGATGTCCAGGCCCCGCTCCAGGGCCGCCTCCACGTAGGCGAAGCCATCGGCCAGGGTGAAGGCCAGCTCCTGCACTGCGGTGCTGCCCGCTTCGCGGATGTGATAGCCGCTGATGCTGATGGTGTTCCATTTGGGCAGCTCGTTGGTTCCAAACTCCACGGTGTCGGTGACCAGGCGCATGGAGGGCTGGGGCGGGAAGATGAATTCTTTCTGGGCGATGAATTCCTTGAGGATGTCGTTCTGGATGGTGCCCCGCAGGATGCGGCGATCATAGCCCTGTTTTTCCGCAGCCACGATGTACATGGCCCAGATGATGGCCGCGGGCGAGTTGATGGTCATGCTGGTGCTGACTTCGCCCATGGGGATGCCATCGAACAGCAGCTCCATATCGGCCAGGGAGGAGATGGCCACGCCGCATTTGCCGAACTCGCCGATGGCCTCGGGCGCATCGGTGTCGTAGCCGTAGAGGGTGGGCATATCGAAAGCCACCGAGAGCCCGGTCTGCCCCTGTTCCAGCAAGTATTTGAAGCGCTGGTTGGTCTCTTCGGCCGTGCCGAACCCGGCGAACATGCGCATGGTCCACAGCCTGCCCCGATACATGGTGCTGTGCACGCCCCGAGTGTAGGGGAATTCCCCCGGCATCCCCAAATCCCGCTCATAATCCATCTCTCCGATATCCAGCGGCGTGTAGAGGCGATTCACGGGCACGGAGGAAGTGGTCATAAACTTCTTCATCCGCTCCGGGCGCTTCTCCAAAGTCTTTTTCAAAGTCGTGTCCGTCCAGCGTTTCAGCGTCTGGCGCAGACGTTGGAGTTGTTCTTCGTTGAACAACGGCATGGCCAACCTCCCAGTTTGGTGCGGGCGGAAATTCAGTATCGATTTGTGTTCATTCTACACATTGTCCCCATCAGACGCCAAATCGGGGGAAGGATGTCAGCGCCCGGTTTTTACTCTGCCGTTTCGGGCCTCCTGAGATTCATCGAGATTCATTGAGATTCATTGAGATTCATTGAGATTCATTGAGATTTTGAATCTCCACCGAACATCCATTGAATCTCTACCGAATCTCCATCAATCTTCCATCTTTTTATCTGCGCAGATCAGATTTTTCGGCTTTTTTTGCGTTCTAATCTTTTATTTTCGGAACAGGTATCATGAGCGTTTGCACGCCAATAAGGAATGAAAATCTGGAACGCAGATACCGCTGATACTCGCAGATTAGCGCAGATTATTCTGATTTTATCTTTTTGATCTGCGCAGATCAGACTTTTCTGCGTCATCTGCGTTCTATTTACGGAACAGATGCCATGAGCGTCTGCACGCCGATAAGAATGAAAATCTGAACGCAGATACCGCTGATGCCCGCAGATTAGCACAGATTATTCTGATTTTATCTTTGGCTCCACTGAAAAAAGGTCGGGATCAGCAGCAACG
>JALSPL010000470.1 GCA_026985975.1 Anaerolineae bacterium
CCTGGCCATTCAGGCGGTTATCGCCATTCAGGAGATGCGCCTGCTGGATGCGCTGCAGGAGCTTTCGGCCCGCTTGCTGGCCCAGCGGCCCGAGGAGCTGTATCGGCGGGTGGCGCAACTGGCCCGGGAGCTGCTGGGGGCCGACGCCGCCGCGCTGTGGCTGATCGAAGGGTCGCGCCTCACCTTGCAGGCCGCGCACCCCGCCGCTTTCGTCCCCGATTCCGCCATCCTGGCCGCTGCTGAACGCCCGCTGGCCACTCGCCGCATCAGCGCAGCGCCGCTGTCGGGGGCCGACTGGTCGCAGACGCTGGCGGCCCCGCTGCTGGCCAGCGCCGACGAGCCCCCCATCGGCGCACTGGGCGTGTTCATGGCTGCGGGGCGCAGGCTTCCCGCCTCGGATTGGGACAAGAAGGTGCTGGCGCTGCTGACCCGGCATGCCGCCCTGGCCGCCATCAACGCCCGCCGTCAGGCCCTGCTGCGTCGCCTCTCGCCCCGCGAGCGCGAGGTTTTCGATCTGATGGTGGCGGGATTGAGCAACAAAGCCATCGCCCAGACCCTGGTCATCTCCCCCAACACCGTCAAGCGTCATCTGCGGGCCATCTTCGAGAAACTGGATGTAAACAGCCGCGCCGCGGCCGTCGCCAAAGTCTTTTCCTCTCACGCCTGACCCGGACAAAAGGGTGGAGGCGGGCGCTCGTCGATTAGGATGAAAAAGACGATGGGCGAGAGACGATGATGGTTGCAGACGCTCGCCATTATCCACGGTCGCGGGCGTCCTGAGAGTCATGGAGACTCATCGAGATTCATCGAGATTTATTGAGATTCGGAATCTCCACAATCTCCACCGAATCTCCATCAATCTTCTATCGCTCTTCTATCTTTTTCATCTGCGCAGATCAGATTTTTCGGCTTTTTCTGCGTTCTCTTTACGAAGCAGGAGCAGCTATGAAAACCCTCCTCCTCATGCGCCACGCCAAATCGGATTGGGGCGCGCAATACGCGACTGATTTCGATCGCCCGCTCAACGCCCGCGGCCAGCGCGACGCCCCCATTATGGCTGCGTTTCTGGCCTCGCACAAACTGCTGCCCGCGCTCATCGTCAGTTCTCCGGCGCAGCGGGCGCGGATGACCGCCGAATTCATCGTTCGCGAGCGGGCCTTCGCGGGCGAGTTCGTCCTCGATCAGCGCATCTATCTGGCCTCGGCCGCCATGCTGCTGGAGGTGATTCAGGATCTGCCCGAGGCCGCGGAGACAGCGATGCTGGTGGGGCATAATCCGGGTATGGAGGATGTGATCGAGCTGCTGTGTGGGGGCGCGGTGCGCATGCCTACGGCGGCCATCGCCAGCCTGCGGCTGCCAGCGGATTCATGGGCGCAGGCGCAGCGGGCCACGCTGCAATGGCTTGTCAAGCCGAAGATATTGCGGTAAATGGGAAACAAAAACCCCCTTCCCGAAACGAGAAGGGGGCGAAGAATCGAAAAGGCGGAAGAAAGCCGACTACTTGGCCAACTCCTGCTCGATGATCTGCTGGAAGACCTGATAGGGCTGGGCGCCGCTGATGAACTGGCCGTTGATGAAGAAGGCGGGCGTGCCGGTGACCCCGGCGGCGATGCCTTCCTTCTGATCAGCCATGATTTTGTCCTTGTAACGCTCGGAGGTGACGCATTCGTCGAACGCCTTTTCATCCAGCCCCAGGTCTT
>JALSPL010000471.1 GCA_026985975.1 Anaerolineae bacterium
TGCAATTGGAGGAAGCATTGCTCAAAGTTCCCGGAGCCGATGCGTTCGCCATGAACGATGGGTCTGGACAGTTTTCCGTTACTGTCGATAAAAATGATGCAGTGCTGAGAGAAACCGTGTTGGCGATCTATGGCTGGGCGGCGGAACATCCCGCGGCGTTGGCGCAGACGAAAGTTGTTTGCGGAGAAAAAGAACGGCTGTTGGTGAAAAGTTCACCCAATGACATCATTTATTTTCTGGCTGACTGCTGATTTTTCCGGTGATTGAACACGCGGTCCGCACCAGCCGGGACACTGGCTGGGATGACGACGCATGGGATGCCTTCGTTCTGAGGCATCCCTTTTCGCATCCCCTGCAACTGAGCGTCTGGGGCGGGTTCAAGGAGGCTTTTGGATGGGAGAGCCAGCGGGTGGGGCTTTTTGCGGAAGATAATCTGATGGCCGGCGCCCAGATTCTCTCCCGCAAAATTGCGGGACTGCCCCTGAAATTCGCCTATATTCCCAAGGGCCCGCTGGTGGATTGGGCGGAATCTGAACAGGTCCGCCAACTCTTCGATGCGCTCCAGCGCCTGGTCCGCCGCCGCGGCGCAGTCATGCTCCGCATCGAGCCCGAGCTGGCCGATGCGCCCGAGCATCGTCAGCGCCTGACCGATCTCGGCTTCAGCCCCGCTCCCCGCGCCATCCAGCCCCAAACCACCGTCTGGATCGATCTCACCCCGAGCGAGGAGGAAATTCTGGCCCGGATGAAGCAAAAGTGGCGCTACAACGTGCGTCTGGCGGGGCGCAAAGGCGTGGTTGTGCGCCAGGGTGACATCAATGACGTGGAGCGCTTCATCAAATTGATGCAAGTGACAGGCCAGCGCAAGGATTTTGGCGTACACGAACCGGACTACTATCGCACTTTTTGGCGGCTGTTCGCCCCCGCCGGCCACGCTGCGCTGTTCGTGGCCGAGTTCGAGGGGGAGATGCTGGCCGGGATCATGGTGGCGCAGGCGGGAGACAAGGCCTATTATTTTTACGGCGCCTCGGGCAACAAGCGCCGCAATCTCATGCCCAGCCACCTGCTGCAATGGCAGGCCATGCGCTGGGCCAAGGCCCGCGGCTGCACCGGATACGATCTGTGGGGCGTCCCTGACGAGGTGGGCCTGAACCCGGACGCACCCATCCCCGACCCGCCCACGGGCATGTGGGGCGTATGGCGCTTCAAGCGCGGCTTTGGCGGCGAAATCGTGCGCTATGTGGGAGCGTGGGATCGGGTCTGTTATCCCATCGTCCGGCCCCTGGCCCGCAAACTGGGCTACTAACTATGGCCCGGTCACCCACAGGGGGCGGGCCAGATTGATGGGGCGCACATTGTTGCCCGCTCCGCCCTTTTGTGAGGCGTCGGGCCCGGGATAAAGCCCCACCAACCGCCCGTTCCCATCCAGCGCCGGCGCTCCGATATTCGATTGACTCAATGCGATATCCGTGGCGATCCAACCCCGTTCCGCCTGAATGGAATCATCAGGCAGGAAAGAGACAGCGTGGCCCTCGCCCAGAGCCAGCGCCTTGCCCAGATTCGGACCCGAACCCGTTTCACCTGCCGGGAAACTGATGACGGCGATGGCGTCTCCCGGCTGCATGGCGTCGGAATCGCCGATGGGCATGGCCCGCAGCCTGAAGCTGTTGGGCAGCGGCGAACCATCCTCTTTTGCAAAAAT
>JALSPL010000472.1 GCA_026985975.1 Anaerolineae bacterium
GGTGCGGGCGATGCTCCCTGAGGATGCTGACGTGCAGGCAGTGGAGAAACGGGCCCGAAACGCGCAGAGCCACGCCACGGGCGACGTGGCGCTAAAGGTGCAGCATCTCAGCAGCGACGCCTTTCATGACGTCAGTTTTCAGGTGCGGGCGGGCGAAGTGGTGGGCCTGGCCGGGTTGGTGGGCGCAGGCCGCACCGAAGTGGCGGAGGCGGTGGTGGGGTTGGACCCCAACGCCCGCGGAACCGTCGTCATTAAAGGGAAAGATGTAACGAAGCATGATTCCCGCCTGAGTCAATCTCTGGGCCTGGTATATGTGCCCGAAGACCGGCACGCCCATGGCATCTTCCTGGAGCTGCCCAGCTTGCACACCATGACCGCCACCATCCTGGACCGGTTGGGGCGTTGGCTGCTTTCACGTAACAAGGAAGAGGCGGTGGGCGACAGTTATCGTCAGCAGTTGTCCATCAAGATGAACAGCCTTTACCAGATCGCCAAGACGCTTTCGGGCGGCAATCAGCAAAAAGTGGTGCTGGCCAAAGCCCTGGCCAGCAAGCCCGATGTCATCATCCTGGATGAACCCACCCGCGGGGTGGACGCCAGCGCCCGTCAGGATGTGTATCATCTCATTCAACGGCTGGCCGAGCAGGGCGTGGGCATTTTACTTATCTCCTCCGAATTGGAAGAGATCGTGGATCTCAGCGATCGCATTCTGGTAATGTATCAGGGACGCATCATCCAGGAGATGGAGCGGGCTGATGTTTCTTTGCAACAAGTCATGGCCGCTGCATTTGGTCTTCAGGGAGAAGCAGCTCTATGAGTCGAATCTGGCGTAGTCGCGAACTTCTGGTCTTCCTGCTGTTGATCCTCTTGCTGCTGGTGGTGGGACTGATCAATCCCAACTTCTGGCGGATGCGGTCGTTGATGCACATCCTCAACAGCAGCCTGATTTTGATCCTGGTGTCCATCGGAGAAATGTTCGTCATCCTCACCCGCGGCATCGATGTTTCGGTGGGCGCGATTCTGGGCCTGAGCGCGGTGATTTTGGGCGTGGCCCTGAACGCGGGCGTGGCGCTGCCCCTGGCCGTGCTGCTGGCGCTGATTGTGAGCGTGCTGGCGGGCATGGTCAACGCCGTAGGCGTCACCTTTCTGCGGGTGCCGCCCATCATCATGACGCTGGGCACGCTGGGGGTCTATCGAGGCCTCATGCTCATCATCACCGGCGGCAGTTGGATCGAAACCATTCCCGCCAATATCAAATTTTTCGCCAACTGGCACATCCTGGGCGTACGATTTTTCATCTGGGTGACGCTGATCATTGTCATCATCACAGCGTTTCTGTTGCGACGCTTCAAGAAGGCCCGCTATCTCTATGCTGTGGGCGACAATGAAGAGGGCGCCCGCTTGATGGACATCCCGGTGCGCAAGACCCTCTTTGCGGCCTACACCCTGGCGGGGCTATTTGCCGGCATCGCCGCCATCATCTTTGTGGCGCAGATCGGTTTCGTGCCCATGCAGGCGGGCAATGGTCAGGAGTTGCGGGCCATTGCTGCGGATGTGTTGGGCGGCGTCAACCTGGCGGGCGGCGTGGGCACGCCTCTTTCGGCCCTGGTGGGCGCGATTTTCCTCACAGCGGTGGATAGCGCCCTGGTCTTTTTGAAAGTGCCCGGTTACTGGAACAACGCGGTGGGC
>JALSPL010000473.1 GCA_026985975.1 Anaerolineae bacterium
CACATCCATGTGGCCGATGACGCCGATCATCTCATCTCCCTCGCCGATCTCGGCCCAGGCGTAGTAGCCCTTGCCGTCGTACCAGGTGCGAAAACCCAGGCCCGCGGCGATGTCAGCGGCTTTTTGCAGGGCTTGGTGCACGGCTTTGCCAAAGGGATAGCCGTCGCCGCCCTCCACCAGGAAGCTGGGAATGCGCACCAGCTCCGCAGTGGCTTCTTTCATGGGGATGTGTAGTTGTTCAAGTTGTGCATCGAATGAGGTTGTCATGATAAATTCCTGAAGCTGGGAGAATAGTGATCAAAAGAGGATTTTGTTTACAATCCCAACGCCCGCAGGTCGAGCTGACCGTTTCTGACGGGCGGGCACCAGAAATAGGCGCCGGTGACGGGCCGGGAATAGGTGAACAGGGCGTCGACAATGCCGTCATCCAGGCCAGCCATCCGCTTCAATTGCGCTTCAAAGGCGTAAAGCGAATGGCCGAAGGCGACGAAGAAGAATCCCTCCTGCCAGGAATCGGCCCAGGGCATGGAGCGGCGCAGCACAAAGGCCTCCGGCTCGAAGTCCTCCTGTGCGGTGCGTTTGACATGGGCGGAGAGGGGGGCGTCTTCGATTTCTTCATTGTCGCTGCGACGCCGTCCGAAAACATTGTCCTGGGTTTCAGGGGGGAGTGATTCGAAGAAATCGAGATCGTGAATCCATTGTTGGGCGGCGACAAAGCTGGAGCCGTCCATGCCTTCGCCTTGTCCCTGCACAAAGGTGACGGTCAGAGCTTCGTCGCCTGTCGGATTTTCGGTGCCATCTTCATAACCTGTCAGATCCAGGGCGGGCCCGAACTGGAATGCGTCCACCACCTGCACCAGGATGAAGGCGGGCGCCAGGAGCTTTTGAATACGCCGGGCGCGGTGCAAAATCTCGCCGCGATCATCGCCGCGCAGCCAGCACCACACCGCAGCGGGCGTGGCTGGAATATCAACGCCGGCGTTGACGATGGTGGGGAAAGGGCGAAGCCCCTCGATGCGGGCGTTCAGCTTTTGCACCACCGATAAGCCCAGACCCACGACCGTTTCCCCTCCATCTATCTCTTTTGCCAGCGCTTGCAGGGTTTCGGTGGGATCGACATTCTGGTTGAGGGCGAAAATCAGGTATCGGGCTAGATGAGGAATGGGTTTGAGAATGCCAGCTTGGATTGTTTTCATGATGGGTCCTTTTTATTTGAGAGATGAGGGATTTGGTTTCTGGCAACCAGGTTGTTTTTGATCATTATTATCCACCTATTTTCGTCATTCGGCAATATCTCGCGCCAATTGCGTCTCTTTTCGGCAAATCGGGTAGCGGCTGGATTGAGGCGTCTGAAAATGATTTTTGTAAACGTGGGAGATGATGATAGGATAAAAAGGTTGTCATGACTGAAACGATTTTTTTATCTCCCCAGCAATTAGCCAGCGCTGCGGCGCTGCTTCGCGAGGGCGGCGTGGTGGTTTTTCCCACCGACACCGTATATGGCCTGGCTGCACTGGCTCAAAACACCGGTGCTGTCGCCGCTCTTTTTCGGGCTAAACAGCGCCCGCACGATCGGGCCATTCCGGTCATGGTGAGCGTCCCCGAGCGCGCCCAGGAGATCGCCGCGCTTCGTCCCGGTTTCAGCGAGCTGGCGCGGGCTTTCTGGCCCGGGCCGCTCACCATCATCCTGCCCAAACGCGATGTCCTGCCCGCTATCGTCACCGCGGGCGGCGACACGGTGGCCCTGCGCATTCCCGATCATCCCCTGGCGCTGGCGTTGTTGCGTCTGGTGGATGCGCCGTTGGCTGTGACCAGCGCCAATCTTTCGGGCCGTCTTCCGGCCCGCACGGCCGCGGAGGCCCGGGCGCAGCTCGATGGCCGGGTGGACGCGATTATTGACGGCGGGCCAGCGCCTGGCGGCCAGCCCTCGACCATCGTCGATCTCTCCCTTTCTCCCCCGCAGATCCTGCGCACCGGCCCCATTCGAGAAGCGCAGATAATGGCGCTTCTTCGTCATTCAACCTGACCCATCTTACTCGTTTATTACTCCAAACTCAGGAGGTGAGGCGTTATGCGCATTCCCAGCATGCTTCTGAAACAGCTTTACAATTTTGGCAGTCTTCGCAATTCGGGCGAGGGCGTCGCTTTCAAGATAAAAAATCGTCTCACCGATGTGACGCTGACCGCCTTGTACGGCGTCAAAGTGGATGGCAAGGCCGTGCCGTTGGATAAAATCGTGTTGCAGGTGGAAGATGAGCAGGGAACCGTCCTCACGCCGGCGCGTCTCAAAATGCAGCCTCTTTTTTTTCCCTTGCGGCGAATGTTGGAGGTGGTGCTGGCCATTGCGCCGCTGCAGCCGGGTAAACACAAGATCGAAATTGAGTTTGCAACCGAGAAATACGGCAAACTCAAGGTCAAGGTGGAAGATTCCGTCAGCGAGGAGGAATCGAAGATCGTGGGCATTCCCCGGGATCCCATCGATGATTACGCTGACGCCATCATCAAGGCCCGACAGCGCTTTGTCGAGAAATACACGGGCGTCAAACTTCAGCACATCCCCGGTTATTCTTTCGATCCCCACATCACCAGGGGCAATATCGAGAATTTCACCGGCGTGGCCCAGGTTCCCATGGGCTTTGCCGGGCCTATTCTTGTCAATGGCGAGCACGCCCGGGGTGAATTCATCGTGCCCATGGCCACCGCCGAGGGCACGTTGGTGGCTTCCTATAACCGCGGTATGAAGGTGCTCAATCTTTCCGGCGGGGTCACCGTCACTGTGGTGGGAGACGCCATGCAGCGGGCGCCGGTGTTCGTCTTCGAAAACGCCCGCGAAGCTCGGGATTTCACCCGTTGGGTGCAGGATCATTTCGATAAGGTGAAGGAAGAGGCGGAGGCCACTTCCAGCGTGGCTCAACTTAGCTATATCGATTATTACCTTTCCAATAAATTTGCATATCTGCGCTTCAATTACACCACGGGCGACGCGGCCGGGCAGAATATGGTGGGCCGGGCCACCTTCGCCGCCTCCGCCTGGATCATCGACAATTATCCCGGCGGCATCAAGCGTTTTTATCTGGAATCCAATCTGGCCACCGATAAAAAGGCCTCGCAGGTGAATGTGATGCGCACCCGCGGCAAGCGCGTCATCGCCGAAGCCACCATCCCCCGGGATGTGCTCATCCAGAAGATGCGGGTGGAGCCGGAGAGCCTGGCCTATCACTACGGCGTGGCCAATGTGGGTGCGATTCTTTCCGGCGCCAACAACAACGGTCTGCATTCGGCCAATGGCATCACCGCCATCTTCATCGCCACGGGCCAGGATGTGGCCAATGTCTCGGAAAGCTCCGCGGGCATTCTCTACGCCGAGCTCACGCCCGAGAAGGACCTCTACATCTCCATCACCATCCCCTCCCTCATCGTCGCCACCTACGGTGGGGGCGTGGGCCTGGCCACCCAGCGAGAGGCGCTGGAGATTCTGGGGTGCTATGGCAAGGGCAAGGTCAAGAAATTCGCCGAGATCATCGCCGCCACGGTGCTGGCGGGCGAGATATCGCTGGCCGCGGCCATCTCCACCACCGACTGGGTCTCCAGCCACGAGCGCTACGGGCGCAATCGTTAGCAAAACCAGCCCTTCGAGGTCTTGCAGGCCTCGAAGGGCTTTCTATTTCGCAGCAAATAACGCCAGCACCACCCCGCCCGCGACCACGCTGGCGATCTGCCCGGCGGTGTTGGCCCCCATGGCGTGCATCAGCAGGAAATTCTCGAAATCCTCCTCCTGCGCCACCTTTTGCACCACGCGGGCGGCCATGGGAAAGGCGCTGATGCCGGCGGCGCCGATGAGGGGATTCAGCGGCCCGCGCACCACCCAGCGCAGGAATTTGGCGAATAACAGGCCCGCGGCCGTATCCAGCCCGAAGGCGAAAATGCCCAAAATCAGGATGAGCAGGGTGTCGAATTTGAGAAAGACCTGGGCCTGCATGGTGGCCCCGATGGCCAGGCCCAGAAACAGCGTCACCACATTGGCGATTTCGTTTTCCGACGCGCCCACCAGGCGTTGCACCACCCCCGACTCCTTCATCAGATTCCCCAGCATCAACATGCCGATGAGGGGGATGGCCATGGGCACGAGCACGCCCACCACGATGGTGACGATGATGGGAAACAGGATGCGGGTGCGGCGGCTGACGGGATGCTCGCTGTAGGGCATGTGGATGCGCCGCTCTTTTTTTGTGATCAGCGCCCGCATGATGGGCGGCTGGATGATGGGCACCAGCGACATATAGCTATAGGCCACCACCGCAATGGGGCCCAGCAGGTGCGGCGCCAACATGTTGCTGACATAGATGGAGGTGGGACCGTCGATGGCGCCGATGATGCCGATGGACGCAGCTTCGTTGATGTCGAAACCCAGCAGCAGCGCCAGAAACAGCGTGCCAAAGATGCCAAACTGTCCGGCCGCGCCCAGCAGCAGCATGTGGGGACGTTCCAGCAGCGGCCCGAAATCGGTCATGGCTCCGATGCCCACGAAAATCAGCAGCGGGAAAAGCTCATTGCCCACGCCAGCATGATACAGGATAGTTAACAGCCCGTCTTCTCCCACCAACGGCGACAGCGGCAGATTGGCCAGAATGGCGCCGGCCCCGATGGGCAGCAGCAACACCGGCTCATATTCCTTGACGACGGCAAGATAAATAAGAATGCCGCCGACGGCAATCATCAGCGCGTTGCCCCAGGTGAGGGCGGCCAGGCCCGCGAACAGGGTCGAGAGTAGATTCATGGCCTCATCTCTCCCGATAACTCAGCAGAAGATCGTCGAAGTTAACGCTTTGCCCTTCCCTGACGTGAATTTTGTCCACGACGCCATCCCGGGGCGAGCGAATGGGATTCTTCATCTTCATGGCCTCCAGCACGAAGAGCTGATCGCCGCGCGTCACCTGTGCGCCGGGCGGCACGCTGATCTCGATGATGACGCCGGGCATGGGCGCCCGCAACTCGGCGGGCAGCTCCTCCTCCGTCTCCGGAGAGCCAGGCAGATCGGGCGGGCCTGATTTTGGCGTGCGAGGCAAAAGCTCAGCGGGCTTGTGCACCAGCGCCGGTTTCTCTTTGCGGGCCTCGATGATCTCTACAGCGGGAATAGACGCATCGGTCTCTTCTTCCTCAACAATTTTTAGATCATAGACCTTGCCGCCCGCCAGCACCCGGTATTGGCGCTCATCAGCCAGTTTTTCCAGGCCGATGATGTAGGTCTTGTCGTCGATAGCAATGGTGTAACGCTTCATCGCGTATTGCTCCTGCGGGGAACGATGTTGGAACGCAACTGATAGGCCCGGCCCACCGCCACCCAGCGGGCCTGTCCCTGTTCGATTTCCACGGGCGGATAGCGTGTCGCCACGCGCCCCCCTGCTGCTTCCTCCTGCCGGTAGCGATCCAGCGCCACCATGATGGCGGCCATCAGGTCGGCGGGCGGGCCCGCTTCGGCTCTGGCCGCGGTGGCCGCGGCTATCTGCGTCTTCTCCTCTTCGCTGGCCAGCAGACGGCGGTCGATGCGCTGAAAAATGGCGATGACGCCCCACAACATGGCCAGAATCGTGAACACCAGGCCCATGCCCACCACCATGAGCAACAGGCCGAATTGCAAGTCCTGAGTCATATCATCACCTCAAACGGGCATAAGCCCATGCTTCTTGGGGGGATTTTGCTGCACTTTGGTGCGGAGATAGGCCAGCGATCGGATGAGACGGGGGCGCGTCTCCCTGGGATCGATGATGTCGTCGATGAACCCCAGCTCCGCTGCGATGTAGGGATTGAAGAAGGTTTCCCGGAATTTTTGCACAAATTCCGCTTCCCGCCGCGCCGGATCATCCGCCCGGGCCAGGTCTTTGCGATGCAGGATGCGCACCGCGCCCTCCGCGCCCATCACTGCGATCTGGGCCGTAGGCCAGGCGAAGGAGAGATCACTGCGCATCTCTTTGGAGCTCATGGCGATGTAAGCGCCGCCCATGGCCTTGCGCAGCACCACCGAGATTTTGGGCGTGGTGGCCTCGACATAAGCGTAGATGATCTTGGCGCCGTGGCGGATGACGCCGTAATGCTCCTGATTGACGCCGGGCAGAAAACCGGGCGTATCCACAAAGGTGATGATGGGGATGTTGAAGGCGTCGCAGATGCGGATGAAATGCGCGATTTTGTCGCTGGCGTCGATATCCAGCACGCCCGCCAGAAAGGCCGGTTGATTGGCCACAACGCCCACTACATGCCCGTCCATGCGCGCAAAGCCCACCACCGCGTTGCGGGCGAAATAGGGCTGCACTTCCAGAAAACTGCCATAATCCACCACTGCCTGAATGACGCGCTTGACGTCGTAGGGCTGATTTTCGTCTGACGGCACAATCTCCAGCAGCGATTCATCCTGCCGATCGGGCGGATCGGTGCAAACTGCCCGCGGCGGATCTTCGGTGTTATTCTGGGGGAGATAGCTCAACAGCAATTTGGTCATCTCCAGCGCATGCCCCTCATCATCCGCCAGAAAATGCGCCACGCCGCTGTGGGCGTTGTGCACCATGGCCCCGCCCAGCTCTTCGGTGGTCACCTCCTCGCCCGTCACGGCATGCACCACCTCGGGCCCGGTGAGAAACATATAGCTGGCGTTGCGCACCATGATCACGAAATCGGTCAGGGCCGGCGCATAGACCGACCCGCCGGCCGTGGGCCCCAGCATCAACGAAAGCTGCGGCACCACGCCCGAGGCGAGAACATTGCGGGTGAACATGGCCCCATAGCCAGCCAGCCCGCGAATCCCCTCCTGAATGCGAGCGCCGCCCGAATCCATCAGCCCGATGATGGGCCGACCCGCCGCCAGCGCCAAGTCCTGCAATTGCACGATCTTGCGGGCGTGCATCTCGGAAAAAGTGCCGCCCAGCACGGTGAAATCCTGGGCGAAAACGGCCACCTCCCGGCCATCGATGGTTCCAAAACCGGTCACCACCGCATCGCCGGCGAAGCGTTTCTTATCCATGCCGAAATCGGAGACCTGGTGCTTGACGAACATGCCCAACTCCTGAAACGATCCGGCGTCCAGCAGCCGTTCCAGGCGTTCTCGGGCCGTGAGCTTGCCCAGACGATGCTGTTTTTGCACGCGTTTTTCGCCGCCCCCCTGCAAAGCTTCCTGTTTCAGTTGCTGAAGTTTGTCCAGATGATCCTTCATTGGGTCACACTTATCTTTTTGTGAGAGAAAAGGGAAAACGTTCATTCGATAACGCGGCTCCTATTGTATTCAATTGTGGTGAATTCTACAAAAACAGGGTGATCGCTTGGGGCCGCCAGATGCTGCGCTCAACTCCTTTTTGCATCCCCAGGGTCATTTGGGAAGCGCCGGAGTCATTTGGCTCTTTTGGATTTCGGGGAGGCGAACCCCGCACAATCCGGTGGCTCCGGTCATCATGATTCGCATCTAACACTTTTTTTACACTTCGATGACGCTTGTCTGACATGCGGGCGTGACAATGAGAGCATTGAGAGCGCCGATGGATCAGATGAAAAAAAAACTTTGTCTCATGCAAAGTCGCAAAAATGCAAAGAAAAACAGGCTGAGCCCCCGTCA
>JALSPL010000474.1 GCA_026985975.1 Anaerolineae bacterium
GCCTGGCTAACGCTGCTCGCGAGGGCAAAAATGAGTGCTGCGCCCGCCCACCACGATGCGCCGGATGGGCGCGCCGCAGGAGGGGCAGGGTTCGCCGGTGCGCCGGAAGACCTGCAAGCTGTTCTGAAATGCGCCCACCGACCCATCGGGGCGGCGGTAATCTTGCAACGTCGTCCCCATCTCGGCCAGAGCCTGAGCCAGAACAGCCTTGACCGCCTCGACCAGCATTGCGATCTCTTCTTGCGTCAGAGAACCGCCCGGGCGCAGAGGATGGATGCGGGCGCGAAAGAGCGATTCATCGGCGTAGATGTTGCCGATGCCGGCCACGATGCGTTGATCCAGCAGCAGGGATTTGATGGGGGCGGTGCGGCGGGCCAGTTTGTGCGTCAGATAGTCGGCGTCGAAGGCGTCACTCAGGGGCTCGGGCCCGAGCTTGCCGATGACTTCGTCGGGCGATTCCACCAGATAGACGCGCCCGAATTTGCGTTGATCCTCGAAGCGCCACTCGCGGCCGTCGTTCAGATGAAAAATGAGGCGATCGTGCGGGCGCAGGGGGGCGGCGGCGTCCGTCACCCGCACCTTGCCCGTCATGCGCAGGTGCATGAGCAGCCAGCGGGCGTCGTCCAGGCGAAAGAGCATGTATTTGCCCCGGCGCCGGACGTCGACCACGCGTCGTCCCTGCATCCAGGCGATGAAAAGCGTCTGCTCGGGGCGATCGACCACAGGCGGCCACAGGACGGTCGCGGAATGGATTTCCCGGTCGAGGATCAGCGGCGCCAGGGCGTCGAGGATGGTCTGGACTTCGGGCAGTTCGGGCATGTTACGCCCCCAGCCGCCCGAATTGCTTTTCCAGGGCGGCGGCGCTGAGGTGCAGCATGGTGGGGCGTCCGTGGGGACAACTGCGGGGGTTTTCGCATTGTTCGAGCTGGCGCAGGAGCTCCCGCTGTTCGGCGACGGAAAGGACCTGTCCGCCTTTGATGGCCAGGCGTTTGCAGATCATGGTGACCATGGCGTCTTCCCGGGCCTTGCCCACGAGATCGGTGCGGTCGGCCAGGCCCGCGGCCACTTCTTCCAGCAGGCGCTGCGGGTCTTGTTTGCCCATGAAGGCGGGCACGGCCCGCAGCAGATAGCTGCCCTCGCCAAAGGGTTCGATCTCGAACCCGCTTTTGTTCAGGGTCTCGACATGGTCGGCGATGAGGCCCGCCAGTTGCGAGCCCAGCTCGATGGTGAGGGGTTGCAGCAGTTGCTGGCGGGCGATGGACTGCTGCTCCGATTGCATGATCTTTTCGTAGAGGATGCGCTCGTGGGCCGCATGCTGGTCGATGAGATACATGCCGTCGGGGCCTTCGGCGATAAGGTAGGTGGCTGCGATCTGGCCCACGGGCCGCAGCGGCGGCAGGCGGTCGTCTTCAGGCGCGGGGGCGGGGGGCCGGGGGGATGCAGCGACGTCATCCGTCCCCACCAGAATCGTTTCATCCCCCGCCTGATGTGCGCCCTGACGATAGAGGTCCATGGCCAGTTGTCCGGGCGAGGGCTGCTCCCGGCCCGCCTGCACCAGGGTCTGACGTCGGGCGGCCCACTGGCTGCGAGTGTCGTGGGGATGATCGGGCGTTTGCAGCTCGCGGGTGAGAGGCGCCTGCCCCTGCAAGGCGCGATGCACGGCCCGCTGCACCGCCCGGAAGACCAG
>JALSPL010000475.1 GCA_026985975.1 Anaerolineae bacterium
CGGGCGGCTGCTCGGGTACGTGGAAATCGGGCGGAAGCCGATAGTGGCGCAATCCCAGAAAGGCGAAGGGAGGAACAGGCTGCTCCTGGGCGTAGCGCCCGAGCTGCGTCGTCACCACATGCGTCGGATCCACCACATTATCCTGCCACAAAAAGAGCCAGACGCCGCCGTAGCCCGCCAGATCCGCGTTCAGCGCCCGCGCGCTTTCCTGCCAGCCCAGCACCTGGTTCACATCCAGAATTTCGATGTCGGGCAGGCGATAGCGGGGCACATGCCATTTGGGCGGGGCGTCGGGCGGCAGATAGGCGTCGAAAACGGGGTAGGCGTGGCCCGAGACCAGCAACACCGCCTCATCGGGCTGACGATGTTCGAACATGTAGGCGATGGCCTCCCGCCAGGCGCTTTTGGCGAAGTTGGGGTCGTTGCGCCAGTTGTCCAGGCCCAGGGCGCTGGTCGTGATCACCAGCAGCATCGTGGCCACGGCCAGCATGCGGATGAGCGGGCGCAGCCAGGCGGGACGGGCGGACAGCCAGCGTCCGGGCCGCCACAGCGCGGCCATCCCCCCGCCCATGAGCAGCGCCCAGGCGGGCCAACTGATGAGCAGATAGCGAGGATTGAATTTGGGCGTGCGCCAGGCCAGAAAGAGGATGAGGATGGGAGGCAGCAGCAGCCAGTGCAGGATCAGCGCCAGCGGGCGTTGGCTATCGCGGCGGCGGATCAGCATCAGGGCGATGATCCAGACGCCCGCGGCCAGCCCAAACCAGGGCCACCAGGCCCGAGCCGCTTCCTCCCGAAAAACCTCGGTGGCTCCCAGCGTAAAATTGTTGATGACGCGCGTCAGCGCCTCGCCCATCTTCAGCGCACCCGACCAATAGCTGCTATCCATGCGAAAACGGCGCAGCATAGCCGGCAGCCAGGGCAGATAGCCCAGCAGGATGACGCCGTTGGCCAGAGCAAAGCCGCCCAGCGCCCGCGGGTTGCGGCTTTCCCGAATCCACACATGCGCCCAATACAGCGCCAGGGCCAGCAGGGCGAAGCCCGCGAAATAATGCGTGTACATGGCCGCCAGGCCCGTCAGCGCATACAGCGCCAGATAAAGCAGCCGCTTTCTCTCGTTTCTTTTTGGCCTTTTTGCGCCTTTGCGCGAGCTGTTCTCCAGCAACATCACCACCCACCAGGCCGCCAGCGTCACCAAAAAGAGGAGCATGGCGTACATGCGGGCCTCCTGGCTGTAATACACCATCAGCGGCGAGATGGCGACGACGAAAGCGGTGAGCAGGCCCGCGCAGTCATCCCACAGCTTGCGGGCCATGATCCCCAGCAGCGGAACCAGCAGCAGCCCGAACGCGGCGGAGACAAAGCGCATGAGCCAGGCGATGTTGCCGGCCCAGGGATCGAACAGGCGCAGCCAGCCGCCCAGCAGCAGATAGGAGAGCGGCGGCTGGATGTCATTTGCCGTCCAGCGGGCCAGATCCGCCACGCCCATCTGCGAGACGCGCGCGGTCACCCCCTCGTCATACCACAGGCTCTGCACATCCAGATGGCTGAGGCGCAGAAATGCGGCGAGGAGGAGGATGAGAAGAAAGGCGAGGCGGGTGCGGGTTTTCACTCTCTCATCTCCCTCCGGAATACTGAATACTGATCACTTCTATTTCGCGAGCGCTCTTCGGAAAAGCCTTCGGGGTA
>JALSPL010000476.1 GCA_026985975.1 Anaerolineae bacterium
AAAAACGCCAGAGCCCAGTAACTGACTCCAGGAGAGGATATAGTTTTTCTCTGCGCTCCTTTTTGGCTTCGGATTGTTCGGGGCAGGTTGTTACCGCAATGTCTGATATAGCGTTTCTTTCCATGCTCGGGCGTTAATCTCCCAACAGACCTCGATATTGGGCGGCTGGTTGGTGACGCCCAATGAATCCACGACAGTCATACCCCGGGTCTGTTCCTCCTGCGTGGCAACGTCTACGAAATATGCGCCTTTGCGGATGCAGACATGGGGGTTAAGGGCCATAGCCATGGCAGTAGGATCGCACAGTCCCAGGCCCGGATCGTGCAGCCATTCGCGGCTGGCCTTTAGTGCGGACTTATTGCAATCCATGGCGAATTTGGCTCGCACCGTGCCAAAACCGTAGATCATGGCGATTTCTTCATCCGTCAGATTGGCTTCGCCTCGACACAACTCCCAGCCCGCCATGGTGATTTTCATGCCCGAATGAAAGACGATTTTGGCGGCTTCGGGATCGAACCAGATGTTATATTCCGCCGCGGGCGTGATGTTGCCCACCGTGTTCGCGGCTCCGCCCATGATGGTGCAATGCTTGACCCATCCCGCCAGGCGGGGCTCCAGCCGCAGGGCCAGGGCGATGTTGGTCAGCGGCCCCAAGGTCACCAGCTCGATCTCGCCCGGAGCCTCGCCGAAGCGACGGATGAGCTCCAACACGGCGTCTTCGCCCGCAACAGGCCGTTTGGGCGGCGGATAGTGCATATTGCCCATGCCATCCTCGCCGTGAAAAAAATGGGCGTGCACGGGCTCTCTCAGCAGAGGACGGGCCGCGCCAAGATACACCGGCGTTTCTTTGCCGCAGACTTCCACCGCGTAGCGGGCGTTGATCCCGCCCTGCTCCAGGGGCACATTCCCCGCCACCACGGTAATGGCCTCCACGTGCACATCGGGCCACTGCAAGGCCATGAGGATAGCCACAGCGTCATCCGAGGCGGTGTCGGTGTCAATGATGAATCGGCGCATAGTATCACTCTGTGCTCGTGAACGAGAGAATGGACAGCTTATACGAAATTCATAAAAACAGCAAAGCCAGAACAAGAATAAAGGCGACGCTGCTAATAACAAATCCCAACGCAGTCAGAAAACGCGGGCGATAGCTGGACAAAAGAGCCGCCAGATTCATGCCCCAGAATGCCACAATCAGCGAAATAAGCATGGAAAACAGAAAATCAATCACTCGCGTCGCCGTGCTTGTATCGCCGGCGTCATTCATCCCATAAACAATCAACGATCCCATAAAAAGCGCCAGAAGCCCCCACATCAGCAAGACGCTTCCCACCAGGCCCAGCCAGGGGAAAAGCCGGGGAGCAATGGGCTTTTTCGGGGAGGAGCTTATAGCGACGCGTTCATCGTCCACCAGCCCCACTTTGCGAAAGACGTAGTATTGCCGCGCTATGCGGAACGTGAGATAAAACTGGAATATCGCAAAGACGCTCCATCCCAGGCCTGAACCAATCAAATTGGACACCCCCGCCCAGGCCATGGTTACGGCGTAAATCACATATAAGGAAGGCGACGTGAAAAGAAATGACATCACCCCCAAAAGGATGAGCATGATCCCCCAAGAAGCGTCGAGGCTTCCACTGGCAATGAGATGCACAACGCCCAGACCAATCAGCCACTTGCCCCAGGAGCGAACATCCCGCACCATGAAAGCTTTAACGCCCGCCAGGGGGTCCTCTGATTCTACAGGCGCTGGCGCAGGCTCCAGTATCTCCTCCGGCAACGAAGAGGCGACGGCGTCTTCCGGTGGCGCAGCTTGTTTGTGAGAAGGCTTTCTGACAGGGACCGTTCCCGCTGTCATCCAGGCTGGCAACTTATCCTCCATGATTCCCTCCTAAAAACGTTTCAATGCGAAGACAAATAACAGACGACAACATTGTATCGTAAGTATTTGCCGTTGTCGAATATCCCTCGACAGACGTCTGTGTTCTCCAGATAGCAACTGGAGTCTGGCGAAAATTAATTTGGCCGCTTTTCAAGTCATTTTTTGACACAAATTAAGCGAATTTATCGAATTTTTCTCTTCTTTTTTCGTATAATTCGTGTCAATTCGCGTCAAAATAAAAAACGCCAGAGTCCAACAGCAATTTGAGTTTCGGCAGTTGTGGAAAAAAATCCGAATGTTATGTCAAAAACATCTTGACAAGCAGATGCGCTTGATCTATACTATAATCAGTTACGAGCCCCAAGGAATTGGAAGCTCTCTGGCCTCTCCAATACCGGAATTTCAAAGCCACTTCCACGAATGATGGCTCGACTATCACCTGGAAGAAGGCAGTAAAGAAGTTCCGATAATTGGAGCAGGCAAATACGTGAGAATAAAGCCCGCACAGAAAACCATTAGCTATGGTTTCTGAAGGCAAGAGACGTGAAGTCTCCTTAATCTCACGTAAAGAGAAGCGAAAGGTTCCTCGGGGCCGTAACGCGTCTGGCGCCCTTTTATCGGCGCCTTTCTTGTTTGAAAAAGTCGGGGTGCATCACCGCTACAAAAGGCATATTCCGAAACTGTTCGCGATAATCCAGCCCATAGCCGACCACAAACATATCCGGCAGATGAAATCCCAAATAGCGGGGTTTGACGTCAATCAATCGTCGGGTGGGACGATCGAAAAGCACGGCAACTTCCAGACTGGCGGGATTTCGGGTCTTCAGAAGCTTCAGCAGATATCCCAGGGTCAGGCCAGTATCGATGATATCCTCAACGAAGATAACGTGCCTCCCCTCAATGCAGATGTCCAGATCCTTTGTGATGCGGACATAGCCCTGTTCCCGCGCGTCGGGGCTATAGCTGGCAATGGCCATAAAATCCACTTCCAACGGAATTGGGGCGGCCTGCAAAAGGTCCGCCATAAAGAAGACAACGCCCTTGAGAACGCCCACAAACACGGGATTTTTATCGGCGTAGTCGCGAGAGATGGCCTCGCCCATCTCCTTGATTCTGGCCTGAAGCGTCGCCTCATCGATAAGTATGCGGGCGATAGCCGCCCGATAGGCGTCAGGAACGGTCTCGGGGATGTCCCGCTTCGTAGTTGACATGCGTTGGGTCCGGAAAATCGTATTTGATAGCGAGGCTGCGAATATCGCGGCGATTGAGCAACTTGATGTTGATCTGCGGATAGCGTTCTCTCAGCCGACGAATCTTGCGATTTTTCTGACTATTGAGCCGGGGAGATTGGGTGGTCAATTCGATATAGAGGTCTTGTTCCACCAGATAGAAGTCGGGCGAAAACGCAGAGCGGACGCTGCCATCCTCATTGTATTCCAGCGGAAATGTTCGCGGCTCATACTCCCACCGGATGCCGTAATAATCAAGCAGCTTCGCAAATTCTTTTTCCGAAGGATGTTGAAAAGCGATTTCGTCAGTGTTAGGCATGGTTTTCTTCTTGTCAGTGTAATGTATCCTGATGTTTTATTGTAGCATGAATACCGCCCGGCGTTAAGTAAAAATCCCCCGATGAACCAGTCACCGGGGGATTGCAAGCGCGAAGAATGCTATGAGAGAACTTTATCAGGGGGTGACCATGGGAAGATAAAGGCGCTGCATAACGGGCGTCGGCGTCGCGACAGGCGTCGGCGTGGGCACTGTGCCCGAAGGCATTGTGTATTCGAAATACACCTCGGGCAGGCAGTCGGGATTTCGATGCTGGCTACTGGCCAAAGCATAACTGATCTGTGAGCCGGCCTCGCCGCGCAGCACCCAGCCGTAATTTTCAGCATTGCCATTGACGAAATCATTGATATCATCGGTGATGGTGAACCAGGTGGCGTTTCTATCTCCGCAACTGCCGTCGTCGCTGCTGAGCGCCAGCGTCTGTTCATCGGTGGGCGTTTGCGCTTGATCCTGCGCGCCTTTTGCGCCGCTCACCTCCCAGGGCTGACCATTGGCGGCCTGCTGCCAGGTCGCCTGGGAATCAACCCAATCTCTCAGCATCCGGTAAATTTTTGCCGTCATCGCGTAGCGCGAGTTCACTGTGTAAATGCCCAGATAGGAAAGGGAAACCTCCGCCTTTTCGGGCAGAACGTCATCGACGTCGAATCGAATCAAGGGCGATTCAACGCCTCCTGTGCGGATGTTCATCGTTTGCAGATAGGCAAAATTATCGGTCGGGCGCCATTCATTGATGTAAGTGTCATGAAAACGGGGATCATTGCGCTCCGCTTTGATTAACAGCGAAAGGGGCGTGAACGCCAGCCACCCGAAATCCGCCTGCACGCCCGCAACCGAGGCGCCCTGCCAGTTCATGGCGCTTTCGAAGTGATCAGCAGAGGCGTCGAAGTCCAGCAGGCCATAATTCAGGTGCAACTTTTGTTTGGAGGCAAAAGCGCCGCCCAGTATATTGGCCGGAATCGCCACTTCCAACTGATACCCATCGGGCGTCATCGCACCCCGGGCCAGCACTGGCCCGCCTGGCGTATCGTTGATAGTCACCCGGCCATCGGGCCAGATGCGCAGTGTCACATCTTCGGCTGTCGGGCGGTTGTCGCCATTCACATCCACCGACACGATGACCGAATCCCCTTCGACCACCTCATCATCGTTGACGCTGACGCTCAGGAACAGATAATCTTTCCACCATCGCATCCTGAAATCAGCGCTAAGATCTGCATCATCGGCAGGATAGTCTCCCTGCACGCTATCAGCCGAAGCGCTGTTCAGCTTGTACGTTTCCTCATCCGTCCAGTCATCCAGATTCCCGTCAATGATGACATCGCCGGTGGACAGCCCTTCTTGCACAGGCTGATTTCTATCGAACTGGAACAGAGTGAGCGTCCCAAAAGCGCCGGGATCATCATCCAGGCCCGTTCCTGTCCAGAAAAGCCGAGAACGATAATCGCTGGCCCCGGGAACAGCATCATAGAGGGCGATATTGACGCCCAGCTTGCGCAGATGCTCAAACCCGCCGCCCAGCGATTCCTGGGGAATGAACGCCTCGATGGCGTAGCCATCCGTTGCCGTCTTGATGCCGTAACTGGCTGCATCCATGGGCGCGCCATCCATTTCAGCCATGCCGTCGGCATAGAAGAAAAGCGTATGATCATCCGCGCCCACAGCAGCATCCCGCAGCCCATCCAGTGCGACGCCGATCTTGTCCACAGCCGCACCGCTGGTCGTCAGCGTAGCGTCGGTGATCTTGATCCCCAGATAAAGACCACGATCATCCCAACGCAGACGCACATTCGCGTCCAAATCCTGTGCGGATGGCTTTTCGCCGACAATCGTATCGATATCATCACTGTTGATATGCCGGACATGCAGCGTATTCCATTCGTTCAAGTCGCCATCAACGATATTCAACCATTGCGGACTGGCCGAAAGACGACGATCCGGCTCGCTATAGCGAATGATATCGCCGCTCAAACCTGCGGCATAAACCAGATTGCGATCATAAACATCCAGACCATAGAGATTGGCTGTGGTGTCGGCGTCCTGCTTCGTCCAGGTGACGCCGCCATCCTCAGTGAAAATCACTTCGCCGTCGAAACCCACGGCCCAGCCAGACTCCTCGTTGACCATCTCGATCTTCAGCAAACGGGAGACGTTTTCATCCAGCAGCAAGGGACGCCAACCATCCGGATCATTGACGGCGTCGGGATTGAAGAGGATGAGCGCCTTGAGACAGGGGCCATCGACAGATGACTGCACCGTACAGCCTGCCAGCCAAACATAATCCAGTTCACCGTCCTCGTTCACATCCAGGGCGTCGACGCCCGAGTTGAAGAAGAGGTGGTAGGGAATATAATAATTCCCCCAGTGCCGCCCGGCGTCCTTGGTGTAGCCAAACAGATTTTTCTTGGTGGAGACCGCCCCTTGCCAGGAGTTGATCATATCCACATCCAGAAACGTTCGGCCAATGCCATTATCGAAGGCGCCGCTCCAATGAACGCCATCTTCGGTAAAATAATTGTAGTTGCGGCTGATGGCGACGCCCGACTGAGATGACGTCATGGCGATGTCATAAATCGACTTGCCCCAGCCCGGAACAGATTCTCGCGCCCACGTATCGCCGCCATCCGTGGTGTGAATCAACAACTCGGTGCGCCCGGCGGCGTGGCAATCGTTGGGGTCGTCAGGCGCGCAGGATATGGCGTGGATCATCATGCCGCGGATGTCCGCGCCAGCGGGAGCGATGTCGGGGTTGCTTGCGAGCTCCGAATGGATCTCCCGCCAGGAATAGCCGCCATCCTTGCTCTTCATTATTTGCAAATCCTGCCCGGTGGCGTAGGCGTCGGTTTCCGAAGCGGCGGTGATGTTATAAAACCAGGGATACAGGCCGGTGATCAAAGCCTTCCATTTGACGCCGCCATCCCGGCTACTCCACACGAACCAGCTTGGCTTATCTCCGGGATTTCCCCAGTTGCCCTTGCTTTCGGTCATGACGAACCCGCCCGTCCAGACATGTTCTGCATCTCCCAGCCCCAGAGCGTAGAGATCATAGCCGTCATCGCCATGATTGGCCCGCCATGACTGGCCGCCATTAACGGTTTTGGCAATGCGGCCATTCTCTCCCACCAGCCAGCCGATCTGATCCTGGCCCGGAGCCATCTCGATGCGGGTCATGGGAAAACCCAGATAGGCTTGCACCGTCCATGTAGCGCCCTGATCCTCACTGAAATACACGTGGCCATCTGAACCGACGATCCACGCCTTGCTTTCAAAAACATGGATATCCTTCAGATTGGCCGTAGTCGGGGCGACGCCGGTTTTCTGCTGCCAGGAATCGCCGCCGTCGGTTGTGATCAAAATAACGCCATTATCGCCAGCGGCAATGCCCTGCATGCCATCGCCGAACATTTTGACCGCATTCAGGCCTGTCGTCACGCCGCTGACCAACGTCGTCCATGTTGCGCCGCCATCCCGGGTGCGCAACAACAGACCGTTGCCGCCGGCAATCCAACTGCTGTTGCCGCCAGCAGAAAAAATATCATTCAGGTCTTCGGTCACGCCGGCGTCGACGATTTCCCATGTTTTACCCATATCCTGCGATTTGAGAATGACGCCATGCTCGCCCGCCGCCCACAGGGTGTTAGCGGAAGCTGTCAGCGCTTTCAGATCATATTCATCGACAGGAGCAGCGTAATGCCAATAGACGCCGCCGTCCGTTGAGATGACGATCATGCCGTCAGAACCCACGCCCATAATCGTGTTTTCATCAAAGGCCTGAAAATCATAGAGTGAGCCCTCCATGCGCCAGACCCGCTGCCAACTGCCATTGCCTCCGCCCTGTTTATTATGCGTCCCGGAGTCAGACAAGGCCGATGATGGCAACATGTTGGCGCTGCTCAAAAACATGATCATCGCCATGATTGTTATCGTAAAAGGCATCCATAAAATACGTTTCATTGTGTTTCACACTCCAAAGAGAGAGGGCTCTATTGGATTTCATAGGGAGCCGCCCGTCTAAGCGGCCGGCAAGCGACAAATCGGGCTGTCGAAAGCGTAAAACGAAATCCAATCGAGCCAGAGAAATGCTTCTGGCCAAAGGCCGTGCGAAAAAATCACCGATTTTTCCGGAGCCGTTGCTGAAAGATGCGAGG
>JALSPL010000477.1 GCA_026985975.1 Anaerolineae bacterium
TTGTTGATACGTTGTTCGTAATGCTGTCAGTCGGTCCATCATGCTTCCTTATTTCAAAAAGCCGATCACAAATTCCCTGTGCATTCGCCGCTGAATTTGTGAATCCAGATTCACCTTGGCGCCTGCCGGCATCATTCGCTTGTCTCTATCGATGTAGCGCACACCGATATGCGAGAGTGTAAAGCCCAATGATTCACCGATGTCAGCCAGGCATTGCCCCGTTTCGGTATCTCGTCCGCGCATCACCGAGCTGCCCACCACGAGAATAGCGGCTTTGCCGGGCTTTAACACTCGGTGCATCTCTCTCAGGGCTCGTTTCATCTCTGAATAATAGCGGTGCAGCACAACGCCTTTTCTTGCATCCAGTTGGCTTACTTCTTGTACGATACGAGTGGGAAACTGGGGCAAGGACTCATATTGCATATCTGAGACGCTCTCTCCTCCCACATATTTTCGTCGGACTTGGCCTAATGTTTCGATGGGATAGCCGAACCAAACAAGGGAAAATTTATGCGCCCGCATATAGTCGATAGCATTGGATGCGTAAGGAGGGGAGGTGGCAATCATATCTATCGAATTAGCGGCGAGAGGCAGCGACTGGGCGTCCGATTGAATCAATATCGTTGTGATGTTTTTTTGTCGAGCCAATTGCCTGACTCCATCCATCATCTTGTTCAGCCGCCTGTCAAATTCCTTGAGTGGTGAAGAGAGCGTTTTGGAGATGTGCGCTAATCTTGGGTTTTTATTCTGGACAAACTTCTCACCTTCCAACACTTGGCCTGATGCATTATAAATAACTTTAGCGCGATGGGGCCGGGTGTGAGCCAGATCTCGGGCCAGAGAGACGCCGCCCGATTTTGTGATGATGATGCTGGAAAAGACCAATCGGAAGAAGCGGTTCAAATCGCCGTCAGTTAATTGTTCAATCGCCTGGCTGAGGGCTAACAGCTCTAACTGGGTTTGCGGCATGAACCAGTAATTGATGAAGTCGCGGGTTTTAGTCGTCCACGCGGATTTGATACGCCATAAGTCTTCAGACGCTGAATCGGCCAGGAGACGGGCCTTCTCCATGACGCGATAACTCGTTTTTCCCACCACCATGGGGTCTAGAGGCGTTGTTTTTACTTTCGCTATCATCAACGCCAACGGATCGATATCACATCCGACGCCAACTCTTTGCGCCAGCGCAGCCTCTACCAGAGTTGTGCCAGAACCGGACATGGGATCCAGAACGACATCTCCTGGCTGCGTAAGTTGCTCAATGAACAATGCAGGGAGCTGCGGAGGAAATTTTGCAGGAAAGGCGTGAAATTGATGCGTAGCATACGCCCCGTTTTTCCCCCGAAAGTCAAGATCGCCCTGCAGGAGGAGACGCAATTTTTCAGGATACGCCGCGTCCATAGCCTCTTCCGTTTGAACGACAAATGGAAGAGGCATCTGGTTAATTAGCGCCGAATCTAGCGAAGCCATGTTCAGATTATACAGAGTAAGGTGAGAAATGAAAAGAAGCGCTTCCGGGGAGCGCCTGGAATTAACAGTTGTCAGGGAAATTTGCAGCATCAAACAAAATAGCAGACAATTTGCAGGTGAACGTTATTGACGCTTTTTTACCATGACCAGACAGCAGGAAATCTTATGAGCATCATTGTCGGCAGCCTTGCCATTATCATCGTTTCTGTTTATCTGCTCTCCATCATCACCGATGAGTATTTCATCGTCAGTCTGGATGAGATTTCGAAGAGACTGCGCTTGCCCAATAATGTAGCCGGGGCGTCATTGATGGCCATGGGATCGTCAGCGCCCGAGCTCGCCATCGCCATCTTTGCACTTTTTGCCGCTGGCGGCGCGAACAGCGATGTGGGCATCGGCACCATCGTGGGGTCAGCAATCTTCAATATCCTGGTGATCACTGGGGTTTCAGCAGTGGCCAATCCTGCTCACATCTCCTGGAAGGTCGTGACCCGGGATATTGTGATGTACGCGTCGGGCGTCGTGTTGCTGCTGGTGACCATTTATGATGGCCAGATTACTTTGCTGGAAGCGTTGCTGTATTTAGGGGTGTACGCCATCTATTTGCTGGTGCTTTATAAATGGGATGCGTATGTCAATGATTCCGATGTCATCGGCATGGTGGAAGAAGCTATCGAGGATGAGAAATGCTGCACGGGCGTGTATTATCGCGTCACGACGGCCATCAGCAAGGGGCTTGGCTTTCTCACCGGAAACGCCCGCAAGTCCTATCTCCGGGCCTTTTTCGTCTCCATCGCCTTTGTGGCGATCATCAGTTACGCGCTGGCGGAGTCGGCTGTGGCCTTTGCCGAGGCCATTCATGTTCCCGCGGTGGTGGTGGCGCTGACGGTGCTGGCCGCCGGCACTTCCGTGCCCGATATGTTCGCCTCCATCGCTGTGGCCAAACAGGGGCGGGGGGATATGGCTGTCGCCAATGCCGTGGGCTCGAATATCTTCGACATCCTGGTGGGCCTGGGCCTGCCCTGGATATTGGCCATGGCCATGGGGTCGGGCGTCGTGCATGTCGATACGGCGGGCCTGATGACTTCGGCCCTGCTCCTCTTCGGCACGGTTATTCTCCTTTTCGTTTTTCTCCTGACCAAATTAAGACTGTCCCGCTGGGAAGGATGGGCGTTGCTGGGGATTTATGCAGCGTATGTGGTTTACATCTGGCTGGGCAACGCCCAACCGGCGCTGTAGTCTTCGATATCAAACGCCCGCACCAATGACATTATCATTTCCAATTCTTCGGATGAAAGGATGTCCTCCCAGAAGATGCCCCAGCCTTTGGCGGAAAAGTCGGATTCCGAGGCGGTGAGGCCATGCACGGTGCGGATAGTGGTCATGGAGGGGACGAAGATGTGGGCTGGATGAATGGCGTCGGGATTTCCGCTCAGATAGCGCACCAGCCGCCGGGTGGTGGGAAATGCCCGCTCATAAAAATCTTCGTAGTGAAAGATCGGCAGCCCGCGTCGGGCCAGCGCCCGGACGGCCAGCTTGTGACTCACCGCCCACATCACCGCTTCCCGCTCTATGTCCGCACTCGCCCCGGCAATGAGATCGAAGTAGGGATGCAAAATGTTTTCGTGCCGGGGATTGTTGACGACATGATCGAGAAATAGCCGCCAGTGAGTCTCGAATCCGAACTCATTCCAGAAGTTTTTGCGGCGACGCAGCGAGGCGATGACCGCGGCCGGGTGGCGCACCAGATAGACGATGCGGGCGTCAAATCTTTCGATGAGCCAATCGATCATGTAATTGGCCCGGATTTCTTTGAATCCCAGCACCTGCGTCTCCTCCCACACCATATCCACGAAGGTCTGGCTGACGGCCTCCAGGGGATTGAAGAGATGATTGCGCAACAGCCACCGATTACGATACGCTTTGCCCATGACCGCGGTCAGAAAGGCCCGCAACCGCTCATCCTGGCCCGGCCCATAGCCATCGCTGTAACAGGCGTCCTGAGGAAAGGGACAAGTTTCAGGATGCAGCGGCTCGAAGAGCAGAAGTCCGCCCAGATTTTTGGAGATGATGTCGGACACCCAGGTGGAGCCTGAGCGCCCGAAGCTGAGGACGATAATGGGGCGATTCATGGGCTGATGATGTGCGGGGAAGTCCCCTTCCAGGGGACGTCGTTTTGTAGCCCGACGGCTTTAGCCTCGGGCGCTGGCGGCGATGATGAAACGGGGGGCGGGTAAACCGCCTCCGCCCCGCCGTAAACGGCAGGGGCTACTGGGCAACGCCCGCTGAAGCGGACTACGCAATAAATCCCATGGCCCGATCCAGATCGCCGATTAGATCGTCCACATTCTCGATGCCCACCGAAAGACGCACCAGACCATCGCTGATGCCCACCTTGCGGCGCTCCTCGGGCGGCACGCTGGCGTGGGTCATGCTGGCCGGATGTTCGATGAGCGTGTCCACGTTGCCCAGACTGACGGCCAGGGTGGCTAACTGGATGTTGTTCATCACGGCCACTCCTGCATCAAAGCCGCCAGCCAGCTCGAAAGAGATCATGCCGCCAAAACCGTTGAACATCTGCTTTTTAGCGATGTCATGGCCCGGGTGGCTTTCCAGGCCCGGATAATAGACCCGCGCCACCCGTGGATGCGATTCCAGCCAGCGGGCGATGGTCATGGCGTTTTCGGCGTGGCGCTGCATCCTCACTTCGAAGGTCTTGAGGCCCAGATTGGCCAGCCAGGCGTCGAAGGGGCTGGTCACGGGGCCCAGAACGCGGGCCATCAAGCCCACGCCTTCTCGCCCTTGCAGATAATCCTGATGCACGCTGACGATGGCGCCGCCGATGATCACGCCATGCCCGGTGAGGTATTTGGTGGTGGAGTGGACGACCACATCGCAGCCCAGGGTGAGAGGACGTTGGTGGTAAGGGGTGGCGAAGGTGTTGTCCACCATCACCCAGGCGTCGCGGGCGTGGGCAATCGCCACCACCGCGGCCAGATCGACGATGCTGAGGGTGGGGTTGGCGGGCGTTTCCACATAGGCCAGGCGGGCGTGGGGATGTGCGGCAAAGGCAGCTTCCCAGGCCGCAGCAGTCATGCTTTCCACCCACACTGTTTTCAGGCCGATGCGCGGCGCGACCTCATAGAAAAAGCTGAACGCGTTGCCATACAGCTCTTTCTGTACGATGACCGTTTCGCCCGCGACCACGCGTCCCATCACCGCAGCGCTGATCGCAGCCATGCCCGAGCTCATCACCCGCCCGGCCACGAGCTCATCGGGCGCTGTTTCGGGCTGCTGTCGGATGAGATCCAGGCCCTCCAGATAGGCGTATTTCTTCGCCAACTGAGTAACATTGGGATTGCCTGCTCGCGAATAGATGTAGCCCGGCTGCTCACCGGCGAAAATGGCTGCGCCCGTGGCCACATCGGGAAAGCCGAAGGTCGAAGTCTGAAAGATGGGGGAGACATGGGCGTGATGGGCGTTGTCGCCTTCCTGGCAATGATTGACAATGGTGCCGATACCGTAGTTGGATGAGATTTTGGGCATGATCGGGCCTGTGGGAGCGTGAGAGGAAAAGATATTGGGGATATTATACAGGATGACGAATGGATTCAGTGTATAATGGAGCGGCCCCGCGTCGATCTTTCCACATTCATTCCCCTCTTGCATTTCTTGTGTCCAAACGACAACCCAAAACCACCTTTTCCCTCGTCGCCCTGGCGTTCAGTCTGTTGATCCTGCTGGCGATTCTCTACTTCGTCAAAATCGATATTTTCTGGGCCTGGCTGCTGGCCTGGAGCGTCGTCACTTTCGGGCTGTATGGCTATGACAAAGCCCAGGCCAAGATCGGCGGCGGCCGCGTGCCCGAGATCGTTCTACACGCCATCACCCTGCTGGGGGGCTGGCCCGGAGGCTGGCTCGGGCGTTTCGTTTTTCATCACAAAGTCCGCAAACCCCCCTTTCTGGTGGCGCTCATCATCAGCACCCTGCTTTGGGTGGGGCTGGGATACTGGTATTTCTTTGTGGCGAAATAATCGGCTTAGTGATCGTCTGAAAATTATCTCCCTTTTTTCTAAAACACTTTACCTACGTCATGTCGAAGCGAAGCGAGACATCCCCTGGCGGAAGGATAGACGCTCGCAATCAGGGAGATTTCTCCTCGCTTCGCTCGTCGAAATGACGTAGAAGGGTGCGTGATTTTTAGACGACCGCTTACTGATAGCTCGGGCCGGTCGGCTTTTGCTCGAATCCCACCGCCTTATCCACGATGTAAAGCGGCCTTTTCTTGACCTCATCATAAATTCGGCCCAGATACTCGCCGATGATGCCCAGGGAGATGAGCTGAATGCCGCCCAGAAACAGCACCATCACCAACGTCGTGGCCTGGCCATAAAAGGCCTGACTGCCCGAAAGCCGCAGAATGATGGTGAGCAAAATGCCCAGCACGCTGAGTCCGGCAATGACAAAGCCGATGTAAGTGGCAATTTGCAGGGGCAGGTACGAGAAAGATGTGATGCCATCCATGGCAAAGCGCAGCATCTTGTTCAGAGGATACTTGGTCTCGCCTGCAAAACGCTCCTCCCGCACATACTCCACGCCCGTCTGCCTGAACCCAATCCACACCGAAAGCCCCCGCATAAAGCGATGATGCTCGCGGATGCGGCGCAGCGCGTCCACCGCCTTGCGATCCAGCAGCCGAAAGTCGCCCGTGTCCAGGGGGATGTTCACGCCCGTGATTTTATTGATCAGCCGATAAAACAGCTTCGCTGTCCATAACTTGAATTTGGTTTCGCCCTTGCGCTGGGCCCGCACCGCATACACCACCTCATAGCCTTCACGCCACTTGGCCACCATATCCAGGATGACGCCGGGCGGGTCCTGCAGGTCTGCGTCGATGATGACCACCGCCTGTCCCTGAGCGTAATCCATGCCCGCGGTGATGGCGATCTGGTGCCCGAAATTGCGGGAGAAATTCACGATGTGCACCCGCGGGTCTTGCTTATGCAGTTCCAGCATGATCTCGTAAGACCGATCCCAACTGCCGTCATTAACCAGCACCAGCTCCCAGGGCTCCCCCAACGTGTCCATGGTCTCGGAGACGCGCTTGTAAAGCTCATGCAGGATGGCTTCTTCGTTGTAGACCGGGGCGACAATGGAAATGACGGGCCGGGGCGAAACGATGTCTTTTGTCATGGCGTCAGACCTGAGGGGGATGAAAGAAGAATGTTGGGGAGATGCGCATCGCCATTTTATCACAAAAAAAAAGACCCCGCAGGCCCGGAAGGCAGCGAGGTCTCAGATGTTACAAAATCAGCATGGCGTCGCCGAATGAGAAGAAACGGTATTTCTCCCGCACCGCCTCTTCATACGCCCGCAGGATGTTTTCCCGCCCGGCAAAGGCCGAGACCAACATTAGCAGCGTGGATTTGGGCAGGTGGAAATTGGTGAGCATCACGTCGGTGGCCCGAAAATGATGTCCGGGATAAATGAAGAGATCGGTCTCGCCCGTCCACGCGCCCACCGTCTTCCAACCGCACACCAGGTTGGGCGGGGCCGGATCGCTGGGTTTCAGGCCCAGGGGGATTTTCGCTGCGGTCTCCAGCACCCGCACGCTGGTGGTGCCCACCGCCACGATGCGCCCGCCCGCCAGCCGGGTGTCATTGATGAGCCGGGCCGTGGTGTTGGTCATCTCCATCCACTCGCTGTGCATCTCGTGTTCCAGCGCGTTCTCCTCTTTCACCGGCTGAAAGGTGCCCAGACCCACGTGCAGGGTCACATAGGCAAATTGCACGCCGCGGCTGCGCAGTTCCATCAGCAGATCGCCGGTGAAATGCAGACCCGCGGTGGGCGCGGCCACCGCGCCTTCCTTGTAGCCATAAATCGTTTGATAGCGCTCGGGGTCTTGCAGCGGCTCGTGGATGTAGGGCGGCAAGGGGATCTGGCCGATGTCATCCAGAAGATCATCCAGATTGCGGTCGAAACTGACGACGCGTTTGGGCCCGCCCAGGTCTTCTTCGATGGTGGCGGTGGTTTGCAAGTCGGAATCATCCCCGATGATGACTTTTTTGCCCGGCGTCAGGTTTTTGCCCCGCACCAGCGCTTGCCAGCGGCC
>JALSPL010000478.1 GCA_026985975.1 Anaerolineae bacterium
CATCCAGCCCGGACAGACCGAAGGCAATGTCGCCACCGCCAGCGGCGAGTTGCTGCTCGAAAGCATGGTGCAGGTGGATGAGGAAGGGCGAGCGGATCTGTCGCTGGATGTGGCGGATCAGCCCGCCGGCCCTTATTTGCTGGCGCTTCTGCCTGCGGATGGCTCTCAGGAGGCCAGTTCCGTTATCGAACTGCCCGCACAGGAGCGGACTGCCCTGGCTATCAACATCCAGCGTCAGGGCGCTGCCACCGCAGCCGCCGAAGAGACCGGTCCCGTCGGCGCTCAGGAGTCCTCGGCTTCTTCCGTCTCACAAAATCCCCTCCCGGCGCCGCAATTAACGGAAGCCGGCGGCGGATTGCCCGAGACCGCCGCCATCTCTCCGCCCGCCGCCAACCTGCCTGCCTGCGCGCCCACGACTGAAGCTGCTGTTCAGCTATGGCCGCAGTCGGGCGAGGTGGGGCAATGGTGGTATGGCTGCGCCAGCGGGTTTGCGCCCGACAAGCCGCTGCGGGTGGACGCCACCCTGGGCGACGGCTCGACCACTTCTTTTGATCTGACCAAAACCGATGCTGATGGCGTCAAATCCTTCCGCTGGTATAGTCTGCCTGCCGAAGGCAGCGGCGATTTTTCCATCGCTGTTTCAGATCTCATGGGGGCCAAGGCCAGCGCTTCATGGACGATTGCGCCCGCCACCCATCCCCATCTGCTGATCTATCCTCATGTGGTGATCAAGGACGTAGGCGCACAGCTTGTCTTGACGCAATTCCCCAAACGCGCAAAAGTGCAGTTGGGCGTTTATAAGATCGATGACTCGGGCGCGGCCGCATTGGTCAAAAAGATGACCCTGAAGACAGATAAGCGCGGCGTGGTGCAGCAGGCGTTCAGCGCCGTGAATGATCTGGAGCCGGGGGTTTATATGGCGGTGGTGCAGAGCGCCCCCACCTACAAATTCCCGGGCATCGACACGCCCGCCACCGCTGTGGAGTTTTTCAGCGTCGGCGCGCCTCTGGATGAGAAATATGAAGCTTACACGCTGTTCGTGGGCCGGGAGGCGGGAACCCAGGCGGCCGCGGGCGGCGAGGGCGCGCAACCGACGCCCGTCGCGGTCGCGACCCCTGCTGCGCCGTCATCAGCGGGCGTTCCAGCCGCCTTGACGATTCCTGTGGACAACAGCGCTGCGCCCGTCTGCCCCAACGCCAAACCCAACGCTCCCGCCATCTGCATGACGCCCGACATCGTGCAGCGAGCGACCTATGTGTATATGCTCATGCACAATTTCAAGCCCGGAACCAAATTCGTGGTGACGGTCACCTCGCCCAAGGGCGCCGCGGCTAAATTTTCGGTTCGAGCCAACGACGCGGGCGTGGCGGACGCTCACTGGTACGCCTTGAATGATGATCGCTTGGGCGTTTACAAGGTGCGCATCCGGGGCGGCGGCGAGTCCTACAGCGGCTCTTTCAAGGTCGTAAAGGCTGCTGCGCCGCACGTGGTGGTGCAACCCCGCGCGCCCAAGCCCGGCACGCCCGTCATCATCAGCGTCAGCGGCCTCAAACCCAACGCCACCTATGTGCTGGCCCGCTATCGCAGCGCCGGCGAAGCCAGCGGTCAGGTGCAGTTCCAGTTGATAGATACGGTCAAGATGACCACCGGCAAAGGCGGCGGCGCCAAGAAAACCTTCGCCACCAACGCCGCCGACAGCGACGCCCTGTTCCTGGCCGCGATCTATGAGCAGGACGGCTCACAGCCGTTGGCCAAAGAAGTATACGCTCCGGGGCGGGAATTATTCCTGCGCTATCCCTTCGCCTGGGCCAAAACCGCTCAGTGACGCCCACCCTCGCCTTTCGAAAATCAGACAATGCGTGGATGCGCCGCACCTCCGAAGTGCGGCGCATCTTTTCACGCTGGTCTTCCTTCTCTATGAGACCGCCATGACCCACGAACTGGAACAGCTTCAGCAGCAGATTCGGGCCTGCCAACGCTGTCTGTTGGCCGGATATCCCGTTCAGGGCCCGCCCATCTTTTCGGGCGCCGCTCACGCTCGCCTGATGGTCATCGGTCAGGCTCCGGGCAAAGTTGAGGCGGGGCGGACGCTCAAACCCTTCAGCGGCAGCGCCGGCAAGCGTCTCTTCCGCTGGTTTGGGCAGGTTGGCTGGGAGGAGGACGATTTCCGCGCCCGGTTTTACATGAGCTCCGTCACCAAATGCTTTCCCGGTCCCAACAAATCGGGCCGGGGCGATCGCGCGCCCTCTCGCAAGGAGCAGCAACTATGCGCCCCTTGGCTGGAGGCGGAGTTGATGCTGGTGGACCCCGAGGTGGTCGTGCCCGTGGGCAAGATGGCCATCGAGCGCTTCTTTGGCCGCAACCGCAAACTGGTGGACATCATTGGCGCCCGATTTCAGATCGATGGCCGCATCGTCGTGCCCCTGCCGCATCCCTCGGGCGCCTCCGCCTGGATTCAGAAACCGGAGCATCAGACCCTCATCCATCGCGCCCTCGGACATCTGGCTGTGGTCAAAAGGGAGTTGGGGCTGTAAGGCTTTGTCTTTCGCCCGTCATGTGGGATAAAATGGGTTTGCGTCATGGCTTCAAGTGAGCCGGTCGACGCCTGTGTGAAACGTGAACACGTGAACGCGTGAAACGGCTCACACGCACATTATCCATCGTTCACTGTTCACTGCCCGTCCATGCCTCCAAACGCCTACACCCGCACCCTGCGGGAGATCTTCGCCCACGTTGACTACAGCCGCAATCGACAGCATCGTTACGACGCCGACGCCTACAATCTCGACCGGATGCGGGAGCTGGTGCGACGAATGGGCGATCCGCAAAAGGCGTTCCCATCGGTGCATATCGCTGGCAGCAAGGGCAAAGGCTCCACCTCGGCCATGACCATGGCGATTTTGCAGGCGGCGGGATATCGCACGGGCCTGTACACATCGCCTCATCTGCACACCTTTCGCGAACGGATGCGCATCGACGGTGAGCTGATTTCCCGTCAGCAGCTTACCGATCTGTGGCGTCAGGCCCGGCCCGTGGTCGAATCATTGCCCGAAACCACCACGTTCGAGATTATCACGCTGCTGGCTTTCCTGCATTTCGCAACGCCGCCGGTGGATTGGGCGGTGCTGGAGGTGGGCCTGGGCGGGCGTCTGGACGCCACCAACGTGGTGTCGCCCGCAGCTTGCGCCATCACCGCTCTCAGTCTGGAGCACACCGATTTGCTGGGAGATCACATCACCGACATTGCCGCCGAGAAAGCAGGCATCATCAAGCCCGGCGCACCGGTGGTGACGGGCCCTCAGCCCCCCGAAGCCATGGCCGTTTTGCAACAGACTGCCCGCGAAGCGGGCGCGCCCCTGGTGCGCGTGGGCAAAGACTGGCGTTGGGACATACGCGATCAGTCGCCCCAAGGCTTGCGGCTTGACATCTACGGCCCAGATAGTACTATTACAGATGTGTACATCCCTCTGACGGGCGCACATCAGGCCGCCAACGCCACTCTGGCCGTGGCCCTGGTGGACGCGCTGAGGCCTGTGGGCGTGCACATCTCTCCCGACAGCATCCGCGAGGGGCTGTCGCATTCCTACTGGCCCGGCCGTCTGGAGCTGCTGTCCCGTCGGCCCGCCATCCTGCTGGATAGCGCCCACAACCGGGACAGCGCCACTCGTCTCAAGAACGCCCTCGCCACCTTTCCTCATCAGCGCCTCATCCTGCTATTCGGCGTTTCGGCCGATAAAGACATCGCCGGGATGCTGACTGTTCTGGGGGATGAAGCGGATGCCATCGTTCTCACTCGCAGCTTTCATCCCCGCGCAGCCAATCCAGCCGAGCTGGCGCACATCGCTCGACCCTTCTTCCCTCGAAAGCGCATCCAGATAACTGAAAATACATCATCCGCCCTGGAACAGGCGCTGGCGCTGGCCGGACCGGATGATCTCATCCTGGCGACCGGCTCCATTTTTGTGGTCGCCGCCGTCCGCGAAGCCTGGGCCGCCCGCCATCCCCGGGCCCTCCCGCCCGAAGACTGGGTCCATTTTTGCGAACCCATCGATGGCGAGTTTACGCCCATGTTGCCGCGTAAGCAGAGCTAGACGCCTGACTATTTTCTCTTTCCAACATTCACTCATTTCCACCAGATTAACCAACGGCATTCGTGCAAAACGAAAGCCCTGAATCATACAGAAACCATGACCGAAAAATACCTTGACCCACTTATTCGTCGATTCAATGAAGAATTTCCCTTTCTCGGCGCCGCCATGAGACCCTCCGATCCGCCGTTTTCAGATCTTCCCCTCGATGAGGACGATCTGATTCAGGAGTACCCTGTCATCGCCTCGCGAGACATCATAATCTTTCCGCGCACCGTCGCTCCGCTCTTCATCGGACGGGATATTTCGCGACGCGCCCTGGAGGCGGCTCAGGATGAGGACTTGCCGCTGCTGGTTGTGGCGCAACTCGACGCCGCTCAGGAGCTGCCGCAGGCCGAAGATCTTTACGATATCGGCGGTGAGATATCAACGGAGCGGGTGCTGCGCATGCCCGATGGCACGCAAAGCATCTTCGCCCATGGCGAATATCGAGTGGAGATTTTGGAGGTGCTTCAGGAGCGCCCCTATCTGCGCGTGCTGGGGCGTCGCATCCCCGAGTCCGACGCCCCCTTCGACGACGATCTGGAAGCCCTGCGCCGGGCGGTGCTGGTCATGTTCGAAAAGGTGATCTTCCTCAGTCAGAATATCCCCGAAGAAGTTCTGGTGGCGGCCATGAACGTGGACCGTCCCGGCTGGTTGTCCGATCTCATCGTCTCGGCATTGCCCATCCCTCTGGAGCGGCGTCAGCTTATCCTCGAAACCTTCGATGGCGTGGAGCGTCTGCGCAAAACCAGCGTTTTTCTGGCCGAAGAGCTGGATGTGTTGGAGCTGGAAAACCAGATTCACGAGCAGGTGCAGCGGCAGATGGAAGATTCTCAGCGGGAGTATTTTCTGCGGGAGCAGATGCGCGCCATCCAGTCGGAGTTGGGCGAGGGCGATGAGTTCAATCTTGAGATCAGCGAGCTTCGAGAGCGTATCGAGGCCTCGGCCATGCCCGAGAAAGTCAAAACCAAGGCCAACAAGGAATTGGGGCGGCTCAGCGCCATGCCGCCCATGGCCCCCGAGACCAACATCGTTCGCACCTATCTGGATTGGCTGCTGGACCTGCCCTGGGGCGCGCCCGAAAATGGCGACAATATCGACATCGCCCATGCCGAGGCGGTGCTGGAGGCGTATCATTACGGCCTGAAGAAAGCCAAAGAGCGCATTCTGGAGCATATCGCTGTGCGCAAGCTGGCCAAAGACGACATGCGCACGCCCATCCTCTGCTTCGTGGGCCCGCCCGGCACCGGCAAAACCTCCATGGGCAAATCCATCGCCGAAGCCCTGGGCCGCGAGTTCGTGCGCATTTCGCTGGGCGGCGTGCGTGACGAGGCCGAGATCCGCGGTCATCGTCGCACCTACATCGGCGCCCTGCCCGGCCGCATCATCCAGACCATGCGCAACGCGGGCGTGGTCAATCCCGTCTTCATGCTGGATGAGGTGGACAAAATGGGCTATGATTTCCGCGGCGATCCTTCAGCCGCCCTGCTGGAGGTGTTGGATCCCGAGCAGAACAACGCATTCAGCGATCATTATCTGGATGTGCCTTATGATCTCAGCCATGTGCTTTTCATCACCACCGCCAATAACCCCTACAAGATCCCGGAGCCGTTGCTGGATCGGATGGAAGTCATCCAGTTTCCGGGCTATGCGGATTTCGAGAAGCGTCTCATCGCCCGCAAATTCCTGATCCCGCGTTTGCTGAAAGAGCACGGCTTGCAGCAAGTCAAGCTCACCCTCACCGACGCCACCCTGGATGAGCTGATCCAGCATTACACCTACGAGGCGGGCGTGCGCAATCTGGAGCGGGAGATGGCCTCGATTTTTCGCAAGCTGGCCCGCAAACTGGCGGCAGGCCGCAAAATCCGCCATCGCATCACGCCTCAGGTGGTGAACGAGCTGCTGGGGCCGCCCCGCTATGATGACTACAAGCTGGACGTCGAAGACCAGATCGGCGTCGCCACGGGCCTGGCCTGGACGGAAAGCGGCGGCGACGTGATGCAGGTGGAGGCGCTGATTATGCCGGGCAAGGGCGGACTCATCCTCACCGGGCAGTTGGGTGATGTCATGCAGGAATCCGCCCAGGCTGCTCTCTCCTATGCTCGCAGCCACGCCGGGGACTACGGTTTCGCTGATTTCGATTTTGACAAATATGACATCCATCTGCATTTTCCCGAGGGCGCCATACCCAAGGATGGCCCCTCCGCCGGCGTCACCATTGCTACGGCGCTTGTTTCGGCCCTGACCGAGCGCCCGGTGGATCACACATTGGGCATGACCGGCGAGATCACGCTGCGCGGGCGGGTGCTGGCCATTGGCGGGCTCAAAGAAAAATTGCTGACCGCCCATCGCAACCATCTGAAAACCGTTATCATTCCCAAACGCAACGAGAAAGACCTGGTGGAAGTGCCCAAGCACATCCGTCGGGCGCTCGATATCCATTTTGTCACTCACCTGGAACAGGTTTTGGCCCTGGCCCTGCGCTCGCTCGCATCGGATGATGCGGACAAGGGCGCGTCGGAAGCTGCGGGCGGCTAATCCTCCGGAGCGCATGTTATGCTACGCACCATCCTGGCCATCATCGGCATCATTGTAGCGGGAGCGATTCTGTACTTCGTCTTTTTCCAGCATCGCGTCAATCCCTCCATTCAAAGTCGCACTACGACGCCGTTGAATATCGATTTGCAGGATATCAAGCCCGAACACTGGCAGCCTATCGGAAAAAAGGGGCTCGTCCAGATCAGTGTGGATGGTGACAAGGACATCGAGTGGCTGTTTCTTTATCGCGACGATGGCGATACCGGTCAGATCGGCGGCGTCATCTACGACGCCCAAAATCAGCCCAAAGGCGTTTCAAGCATGAGCGCTGCTCAGCAGGCTCCCGCTTATCTGATCCCCTATCGGCTGATGCCCGACTATACGGCCAACAAGAGTCATGGCTATCTGGGAGATGAGAGCGTCCTTTATCAGACCGTTTTTTCCAGATCCGCTGACGAGTCTGCGGAGGCGCAGCCTGCATCCGGCGCTGTGCTCAAAGGCGATCATCTGCAAGTGCGCGGCATCCGCCACGGCTTCACCAATCGTTTCTCCATCTTTTGGTGGCTGAATGCACAAAAGGGCTATGGCGGCGCTCTGGCTTACACGCCGGGCTGGTTCAGTCTGAACCAAAACGATCCGGCTGACTGGAAGCTGTGGGATGAGGGCGTCGATGGCAAAAAACAGCTTATCACCGAGCTTTGGGCCTGGGAGCCGCAGATGGATCGCTCCAACATCTGTCGGCGCGTGAACTGGAAACTGACGGGGGATCCGCAGCAGGAGACCCGGCGTTTCGCAGGCGATTACGAAAACAGCGATCTGGTGTTCTGCCGGGGCGCTCGCCCCGCCGAACCCGCCTTCCCCGAAGCTCAGGTGTTGGCCTATTTGCTGGATAAGGACCCCAAGCGC
>JALSPL010000479.1 GCA_026985975.1 Anaerolineae bacterium
CCCAGTTTCCTAGTTTCCCAGTCTCCTAGTTTCCCAGTCTCCTAATCTATCTGGGGAGGTCGCATAGTCCGGTCGAGTGCGCCCGCCTGCTAAGTGGGTAGGGGTCGAAAGGTCCCTCGAGGGTTCGAATCCCTCCCTCCCCGCCTGAACCGCCAGTGATTCTTCCCTGGCGGTTTTTGTTTGCCAACAAAAATTGGCAACTTCTCCGGTTTTCGCCTATGATAAGCGGGAATTCTGTTCAACCAACATTCAAATTATTTCGAGGTGAAAAAATGACAACCAAAACCGATTTTGCGACTGAAGAATGGGATGCTTTACTGACGGGACCGCTGTCTGCAAGCATGTATATTGTTATTGCCAGCCCCAGCGTTTTCGGTTCTATCAAAGAAATCACTGCTCTGAGCAAGGAGCTGGTCACAGCAGCGGCCCGGCCCGATAACACCGAGCTACTGCGCTATATGCTCTCCGATTATCAGAGCAAGGACGCCCTCAAACAGGTGACGCCGAATGTCAAGGGCAAGCCGGAAGAGGCGCTGGGCGCACTGCGCTCCTATATCGAAAAAGCCGTGTCACTCCTCAACGAGAAGGCCACCGATGAGGAATCGGCTCAGATTCGCCAGTGGATGTATGATCTGGCTGTGAAGACCGCCGAGGCCTCCAAGGAAGGCGGATTCCTGGGCATGGGCGCCGTGCGCGTCAGTGACGCCGAGAAGAAGGCGCTGGTGGAGCTGGCCGGCATTCTGGGCGTTGAAGTGGCTGATGTCGCCGCAGACGAGGTCAGTGCATCAGCCGAAGAGGCCAGTGGCGAGGATGCAACCGTAGCCTAGTAGACTTCATGCCAGCCACCGTCCTCGTCTGATGACGGTTGGATGCTGGTTGGCTTGTTGCGTCAGGCGTCGCGCGTCAAGCGTCCGGGATGAGTCGGGCGATTTGACGCACGGCGCCTGGCTGGGGCGGCGAACGACGATTTCTTCATTCTGTTGGCCTGTCGCTTTGACGGCGGTCAGGTGGCTGCGATCATCATGCGATTTGATCTGGTTTTTGAGGGTAGCGGCACCAAAAGCTTCGCTTTCATCGGCGCCATGGAGGCTTTTTTCGAGGCGGGACACACCATTGGACGGCTTTTGGGAACCTCATCGGGCGCCATTACCGCGGTCCTGCTGGCGGCTGGCTTTACGCCGCAGGAGTCTCTTGCCATTCAATCGGTTCCGGGCGATGAGGAGTTGTCGGTTTTCGCCTCCTTGTTTCAATTGCCCGCCCCGCCCGACAGTCGCGCACTGAAGGAAACAGACCTCTATCGGCTGCTGAGCTGGTTGGATATTCCCTATCTGCCCGGTTTTGCCGAGCCTCATTTTGTCGGCTGGCTTCTGCGGCAGGCCCGTGACAAGCCTTTCATGCGCATCCTCATCAATTACATGGAGCGAGGCGGCGCTTATCCTACAGATCAATTTCGGGATTGGCTGCGCAACGCGCTCAACAGCGGCGACGACCGCGGTCAGCCCCGGCGTTATGGCGACATGACGCTGTCGCAGTTCTTCCAGGCGTCGGGTCGGGAGCTGACCATGATCGCTGCGGATATCGACGCCTTCCAGATGTTGGCGCTCAACCATCGCACAGCGCCCGAGCTGCCGCTGGTGGAGGCGGCGCTCATGTCCATCAGCCTGCCGGTGGTGCTGGAGGATGTGATCTGGCAGCCAGAATGGGGCCGCTATTGCGGACAGGCGCTTGGCGGCCATGAGATCGTCGATGGCGGTTCGGTCTCCAGTTTTCCCATCGAGCTGTTTGTCTCCGACGCGCCGTATGTGCGGGAGCTCATGGGACGGCGCAGCGCTTCCGGCGTCATTGGTTTTCTGGTGGATGAGGAGCAGCCCGTGCCGGGGTTGGACGCCTGTCGACAGCGTTCACACTCAGGCGGCGGGCATCTCGTGGATTCGCCGGTGGCGGTGATGCAGGTGGTCGAGCAATTGCGCTCCTTGCGCTCCGCCCGCCGCCTCGAGAAAATCATGAGCACTTCGGCCAAGGCGCATGATAAATTCGTAATGTCCGCCTTCGACAGTCTGATCGTGCACCTGCCCGCCCTGGGATATGACGCCTTCGAGCCGCGGATGTCTCTCTGTCGACGCAACGCCCTCATGCAGGCTGCCCGCGAGGCCACGACCGCCTGGCTGGCTCACTGGTCGCGCAAACAAGGCTACGCTCGCTTTTCGACTCGCTCCACGAAGTTGGCCGATGAAATGGCCGCGCGGGTGACGCCAAAATCGAGGGACGGCGAATAGTCCCCAAACGCCCGGCCTGAATCGACCCGCCGCCCGGGGGTGGCGTCCCACTCATTCTGAGCGTCTTCATTTGGAATTGGCGGAAATGTCTGATTTCCGGCTATAATGCCGGGGCAATCATCCATCCGACCACTCTTCTCGCAACCTCATCTATGACAACCTGGCGACTCATTATTACCGCTCCTGCAGCGGGGGCGTGGAATATGGCCGTAGACGAAGCCATCGCCACCCTCAGCGCTCGCGGCGATGTTCCTCCCACCCTGCGGTTTTATCAATGGCGGCCCGCTGCTGTTTCTCTGGGGCGGCATCAGCCTGTCGAGGACATGGATCTGGCCCGGGTGCAGGAGCGGGGCTGGGGCCTCGTGCGCCGTCCCACCGGCGGCCGCGCCATCCTCCATATCGACGAACTTACTTACAGCATCGCCGGCCCGGCCCATGAGCCGCGCCTGCAAGGCCCGGTGCTGGATGTCTACAATCTCATCAGCCACGGCTTGCTGCTGGGCCTGCGCCGCCTGGGCGTGGCCGCGGAGAAAGCGCCCGCGGATCAACGCGCGGGCCGGGACGTCAGCCCCGCCTGTTTCGAAGTCCCCAGCGCTTACGAGATCAGCGTGGGCAATCAGAAGCTCATCGGATCGGCCCAGCGCCGGGCGGGCGGCTATGTGCTGCAACATGGCTCTTTGCCCCTGCACGGCGACATCACCCGGCTGGTGGAGGTGATGGTCTTCGAGGATGAGGCCCAACGCGAAGCGTTTCGGGCGCATCTGGCGCAGCGGGCGACGACGCTGGAATCGGCGCTGAGGCGGCGCGCCTCTTTCTGGGAAGCCGCCACTGCGCTGTTGGATGGTTTGAACAGTGTGTTGGAGGTCGATTTCGATGAACAATCTCTCACGCCTGCAGAGTTGTCTCTGGCCCGTCAGATTGAGGCCGAAAAGTATGGTTCCGATGTCTGGACCCGTCGCGTCACCCACACCGCCGCCACTGCACACTGAACGCCGAACACTGGGACCGCTGAAAAAAGGTTATTTTACCACGGCGACACGGACAACACGGAGAAAATCATGGCAGTTCACAGAGAAAAGACCTCCGAACCTCCACCTTTTTCTTCCTCCGCGCCCTCTGCGCCTCCGTGGTGAGGCTTTTTTTTCAGGCGACTCAACACTGATCTTTCCTCATGCCCATTGGTTCTGCACTTGTCGAGCTGGAAATCCCCGCCAGCCATTCACTGAAAGACAAACGCCGGGTGCTAAAATCAACCATCGCCCGTCTGCGTCAGCGCTACAATCTCGCCGTGGCCGAGGTGGATACGCTGGATGACTGGCAGCGGGCCACGCTGATGCTGGTGACGGTGGCCAATGATGCGGGCCGGGTGCATGGCCAATTGGAAAAGGCTCTGGATTCGCTGGAAACCTGGCGTCTCGACTGCATTGTCGCAGCTTATGAGATCGAAATCTGGTAGAAGCGATAGGGCGCGTCCCGCTCCAGACAAAAAGACGACTCTTAACCTGGCGCAGTCAGAGCCACAAGAGAACACCGCGTTTCATGGAGATTGCCAGAGGACCACAGAGAAATCTCTGAAAAAACCTTTGTGAAACTCTTGATTTTCCTCTGTGGTTCTCTGTGCTACTTTTTATACCACGTACAAGAATTTCACTGTCAAGCCGCTATTCACTCATTTCAAAGGAGGCTGTTTCAATGAAGAACGTTCATCAATTTGGCTATGCCGCCAGTCATTACGGGCTGGAAAATCACGGCCTGCACAATCTCTGGGCGGTGTGGTGGAATCTCCCCACATCCGCTTTGCATGATATAGCGGTTCGCAATCGCGAGGGCGTGACGGTGCATCGCGGGCCATTGGCTGTGCGCACCGGGCAGTACACTGGCCGCTCTCCCAACGATCGGTTCATCGTATCTGAATCCAGCACCCGGGACGCCATCTGGTGGGGCGACATCAATCGTCCCATTTCGGAGGAACATTTCGACAAGATATACCAGCAGATGATGGTTTATCTGGAGGGACATCAGCTTTTCGTGCAGGATGTTTATGCTGGCGCTGATCCGGAATATCGCTTGCCGGTGCGCATCATCACCGAGACGGCCTGGCACAATTTCTTCGCCCGCAATATGTTTATTTTGGAGCGTGACGCCAAGGCGCTGTCCGAATTTATACCTGACTTTACTGTCATTCATGCGCCTTCTTTCACGGCTGTTCCCGCAGAGCATGGCACGCATTCCTCCGCGTTTGTCATCATCAACTTCGAGAAAGGGCTGGTGCTCATCGGAGGCACCTCCTATGGCGGCGAGATCAAGAAATCCATTTTCTCGGTGATGAATTATCTCATGCCCAAGCGCAATGTGCTGCCCATGCACTGCTCCGCCAACATGGGGGCAGGGCCCGAGGACACGGCCATCTTCTTTGGTCTCTCCGGCACCGGCAAAACCACCCTCAGCGCCGATCCCAACCGCACCCTCATCGGGGATGACGAGCACGGCTGGAGCGATAAAGGCGTCTTCAATTTCGAGGGCGGTTGTTACGCCAAAGTTATCCGGCTCTCACCCGAGGCCGAGCCCGAGATTTTCGCCACCACGCGCATGTTTGGCACCATCCTGGAAAATGTGGCTTACGACGCATTCACCCGCCGCATCGATCTGAACGACGCCAGTCTTACTGAAAACACCCGAGCCTCCTATCCCATTTCACACATTCCCAACGCGGCGCTGGATGGCCAGGGCGGGCATCCCCGCAATGTGTTCTTTCTCACCGCTGACGCCTTCGGCGTGTTGCCGCCCATCTCGAAATTAACGCCCGAGCAGGCCATGTATCACTTTATCAGCGGTTACACCGCCAAGGTCGCGGGCACCGAGCGCGGCGTCACCGAGCCCCAGGCCACCTTCAGCGCCTGCTTCGGGGCGCCCTTCCTGCCGCTACATCCCTTCACCTACGCCAAGATGCTGGGCGAACGCATCGAGGAGCACGGCGCCAACGTGTGGCTGATCAACACCGGCTGGACCGGTGGCGCTTATGGCGTCGGTCATCGCATGCCCATCAAATACACCCGCGCCATGATCGAAGCCGCACTCAATGGCGAGTTGGATGATGTGGAGACCGAAGCGCATCCCATCTTCGGCGTGCATATTCCCAAGCGCGTGCCCAACGTGCCCGACGAGGTGCTGAATCCCCGCAACACCTGGACGGACAAAGCTGCTTATGATTATCAGGCGAGGAAGCTGGCGGCCATGTTCAAGGATAACTTCAAGCACTTCCAGGATCAGGTCTCGGCTGAGGTCATCGCCGTCGGGCCCAAAACCGACTGACCCCTGCTTTTTTCGAATATCGACGTCCGGGCATTACGTCCGGGCGTTTTTTGTCACTTCCCCGCTTTGTATTCGTAGATGAATCGGTCTCCGTGTTCGGTGATGGCCCGGATCAGCGCCTGGGCGTCGGGGTTATCGGGCTTGACCCAGTAGACGTGCAGATCGTCCGGGCCTTTGCGCTGGATGATGGCGGCCAGGATGTAGCCCCGGGCCTGCGCGTAATCCCGCAGCAGCGCCACCATATCCGCCCAGCGCGGCGGGTGCGGGTTCTTCACCTGATGATACATGATCACATCGGCGCCCTGCTGATCCAGATACTCGAAACTGAGACCGTGGTGCGTCACATACTCGTCATTCAGGCCGAAGGGATCGATGGCCCGCCAGCGCGAAAAATAGGGGATCCAGCCCGCCTCGGTGGCCACCACGGTGTATCCCTTGTCCGCAAAGGGCTCCAGGGCCTTGCCGATGGCTTCCCGATCATCGAAAACGGTGGGATAAAAGCTGTTGGCCAGGCGATACGCGGCCTGGGCGTTGAAAATCACCAGGGCGGTGACGGTCACCAGGAAGATCAGCGCCAGATGTGAAGCCCGCGCGCCCAGCTCCCGCCCCGCCAGCAACTTGATTCCCGCCAGGATGGCGATGAGCAGCAGCATCAACGTCATCCGCTCCAGGGCCACGAAAGGCGCGAAAAGGATGAAGATCGAGCCGATGACGCCGGCGGCGATGAGCGTCAGATTTTTGCGACGCAGCGCTGGTGCGGGAGCCCGCAGCGCCAGTTGGCCCAGGGCCATGGCTGCGGCCAGCAAAAAGATGGGATAAACCGGATATTGGAAGCGTTTCCCCAGATTCTGCAACTGATCGATGAGCAGATAGCTCCAGGGGAAGAGGATGGCCGGAGCCAGGATGATGAGCTTTTTCACGGCGTCGCCCGGGGCGTCCAGCAAATACCCAATCCCGATGAGCATGAACAGCGGGGCCATGAACCGGAAGAGTTCATAGATGTCGGGGAAGTAGCGAAGATGCAGCAGCGACCCGGCATTTTTGACATAAAATGTATTGGGCAGAAAATAGCCGAAGTAACGCCAGCGCCAGAGAAAGTAAATCAGGCCCGGAACCGTCAGCAGACCCACGGTGGCCAGCAGCAGACGGCGGCGGCCCGACCCATCCAGCAGGATGAATGCGGCCACTAGGGCCAGGCCCGCAAAGAGCGCGCCCTCGGGCCTGGTCAGCCCCAGCAGCAATCCCGTCAGAGGCAGCAGATAGAAGGCCCGGCCTCGCCAGCGGTGGTCTGCGGGCAGGAAGATGAGCTGGTGGAGGGCGATGGTGATGATCAGCAGCAACAGCGTGAACAGCGGCGTGGCGAATCCCGCCCGGATGTGGTAGCTGAGCGGGCCGGCGGCGAAGGCCAGGGTGGCGAACAGCGCCGGCAGCAAGCGTCGCCCGCTGAAGATGAACGAGGCCAGGGCCAGCGTCAGCGCCGCCAGCAGCCCCACCAGCAGATTCAGCGCCCGCGCCGCCTGCTCGATAGTCAGGCCGGTGAGACGGCTGCTCCCGGCCAGCAACACCGTCCACAGAAACTCGGTGCCCCCCTCCACCGGGTCCTCGCCGATGTTCCACACGATGCCGTGGCCTTCGGCCAGGTTGCGGGCGTAGCGATAGGTGATGTACGCATCCTCGGAAGGGGCCAGCGGATGCTGGGCCTGGGCGTACAGCAGCGCCAGCATCCCCAGCAGGATGACGGCGAGGAGGGCCAGCGTGGCGTGTTTGCGAAAGACGGTTTCGGGCATGGAATCAGCGTAATCAACGGGTATGAGGGGACCCTGGCAGCGGCGGTGGGGAAGAAACAACAAAAATGATGGGGTTTCATCCGGTCTTTCTTGGCGAAACCCTGATATTTTCCTTTGCGTCTTGGCGGCTCTGCGCGAGATCAACTTTTTTTTAGTCGC
>JALSPL010000480.1 GCA_026985975.1 Anaerolineae bacterium
GCTAAAATGTTTCAATCCCTCGGGCGGGATTCTGGGGGGTTAGGCCGGGCTGGTGTGCCTGCGGTTCCAGGACGTCTATGATGTTTCAATCCCTCGGGCGGGATTCTGGGGGGTTAGGCGGCGGCGTTGATGACGACGCTGGCGCGGGGAACCAGTTTCAATCCCTCGGGCGGGATTCTGGGGGGTTAGGCCGGCGTGGATCGGCATGTCGTCAAAGATTATGTCGGGTTTCAATCCCTCGGGCGGGATTCTGGGGGGTTAGGCATGCTGCGGCCTCTGAGCGGCCAGGGCCTGGGCACGGGCAGTTTCAATCCCTCGGGCGGGATTCTGGGGGGTTAGGCATCTTGTCGTGTCATTTTCAGATCAAGCAACGGAAAGTTTCAATCCCTCGGGCGGGATTCTGGGGGGTTAGGCTCGCCGCGCACCCCAATGACCTACAGGAAATAACATGTTTCAATCCCTCGGGCGGGATTCTGGGGGGTTAGGCTGCTCTCGCCAGGGTGGGGCAAAGTTGCCACTATCGCTGCTTTTTCGTTGTTTTTCTGTGGGTTTTCATTATAAAATTGGGAGGGATGGCTTGAAATGTACCTGAATTTGGGGCTTTCCCGCCACTGCCATCTCCTGTGCGAGCAGGTTCGATTTCTATTTGCTCCCAAGGGAATGATTGATGATGGTGGGAATCCGTTTTTTTCTGCTGATCAAGATATTGTGTTTCGGGGAAGGATGGCGCCCAATATGCGGGGGTGATGCGCTCTGCGCCGCGGGCGAGCGCCTGCCAGAGTTTTGGCGGGCGCTTCACCGCTCGCAATTCTGGCTGCCAAAAAAATTCAGATGATGATGGTCTCTTTTTCTTCCGGTTTGGCTGATCCTATCGTATCCACCCTGGATGTGCAAGTGGCGCAGAGAGGGTAGATGCGAACGTTGTCTTCGTTTTCGTCCAGGAGTTGATCCAGGCGTTGCCGTAGCTGCAATAGTTCTTTGGGGCTGAGATGGCATTCGAACAGGCTGAATTGGGTCCATTCGCCGAATCCGCTCAGGGCTTTGTGCACTTTGGTGCGACGTTTATTGTTGGCGATGTCGTAGGCGATGACATAGAGGGTGCGTTGGGGGTTGCTGCGTCTCATGCTATCTCGCTACAAAACAATGATAGTGCGGGATTTCGCCAGTCAGCCATTTGGCCAGCAGCCGCACTTCCAGTTCCAGACTACGGCGATAGCTGGCCCGGTAGCCAAAGGCGGGATGTTTGATCTCGGTGTTCAGACGATCTTCAAATTTGCGCAGGAAGGTGCGCCGCCCGTGATCGGTTAGCCGCCAGGCTCCGAGTTCTTCTATGAAGTCTTTTGGGCTGAGCATGCCGTTGTTGATCAGCGTCATCACCACGGAGTCGACCACCAGGGGGCGAAAGGCTTCCATCACATCCAGCGCCAGGGCCGGTTTGCCATATTGCGAGGAGTGCAGGTAACCGACATAGGGGTCCAGGCCGACGATGCTCACTGCTGAGGCGGCCTGGTTCATCAGGAGTACGTAGCCATACGAAAGCAGGGCGTTGATGGGGTCCCGGGGCGGGCGTCGTTGGCGGCGCGTGAATCCCCAGTCTCCTTTGAGCAGACGCCCGAACACGCCGAAGTAGCGGGCGGTTCCGGCGCCTTCCAGACCCAGCAGGGTCCCATATAATGATTTTTCTTGTGGGCGCTTTGGGTTGGGCCGGAGAGGGGCGTCGGGCGTGTAGGTCAGCTCATCCAGTTTTTCGATGACGTTTTTGATGCTTGTGACCGCAGCTTCGATGTCGGGTTGCTGGCGTTTGCGATTGGCCCGCATCAGCATGGCCCGCATATTGCTCAATTTGCCCCGCACAAAGGCCCGCGCCAGATGAAAGCTGCGCTTGTCGTCGTGGTGCGCCTGGTGTTGTTGCAAGCGAATCAGGCTGTTTTTGCTCAGGGGGGAGGTCAATCGGCCCAGAAATTTGCCATGGTTGCTGCAGAAACACACTTCGGTTCCTTGCGCCAGCAGCGTTGTCAGCACGGGGCTGCTGAGGCTGATGGTTCCGTACACCACCACTTGCGAGATTTTCATCAGGGGCAGGCGCACCTTGCGTTTTGCCAGTTGTTGCGCTTCGTTGGCGGGAAGATGGACGATGAGGGTTTCGCCATCTTTCTTGACATAGGAGCCAGGTTCGGTGAGATAGAGGGTGGTCATGGCGCTTTTTCTGGGGATAAGGCGATGAGGGACTGCACTTCGCGAGGCAGACAGATGGCTTCCAGTGAGCAGTCGCGGCATTTGGCGTATTGGTCGATGGGGGGAGGCATTTGACCGGCAGAAAGAAGCTGGAAGGCCCGCTGGATGACGGTTTCGGTGCGGGCCTTGAGCTCAGGGGTGAAGGCGACTGCCACCCGGCGTCTTGAACGCCAGTAGAAGATCGCTCCCTGCTCGATTTTGCGGCCGGTGCGTTCTTCCAGACACATGGCCTGGGCGCAGAGCTGGATGTGATCGTTCAGCCATTTGCCCATCTTGCCCCGCTTGTATTCGATGGGGATGAGCTGTCCGGCGCGTTCTTCCACCACATCGGTAAAACCAATGATGCGCAGGCGGTCGGACCACACATAGAGGCGGCGATGAATGATGTCGCCATCTTCCTGATTGCGCCGACCGCTGTGCGCCCGTTGGTGCTGATAAACGCCTTCTTGCACGGCCGCGTTGATGGCCATTTCGCCCTGCACATACATCAACCAGAATCGTCGCGGGCAGTAGGCGAGTTGGTTGAGCATGCTGATGGGCAGATAGTCTTCTTCTATCATTGTTTTTTGACGATTCGGCGCACTGTGCCCATGCCCATGCTGGTTTTGTAGCCGACGCCGCTATAAAAGGCGAAGTCGGCCAGCAGGTTCCAGTAGTGCAGCATGTCGGGATCATCATCCAGGGCGGTGTAGGAAAGTTGGCCCAGGCCGCCGATTTGCATGCCTTTGCGAAAACGGAACATGGCTGTGCGCCAGTTCTCCACCCGGCTGGCGACGACGTTTCTTTCCACCCAATCTTCGAAGGCGTGGGGGATTGGCTGGCCGCTAAAGGCGCGCCAGTTCCCGCGCAAGCTGGCCCACACATAACGGGGGATGGGTAATGTTTCGCGTCGCACTTTGCCGCTTTGGGCGCGGCCCACGGCAATGGCGGTGGGGGATGCGAATTGCAGGGTTATCTCCTTTCCGGTTTCCGTCTGTTGCTCCAGATCGGCGGGCGTTGCGTAGCCCGCCCAGGGGCTGCTCTGGGGAGCGCCGCGCACTTCGGTGATGATGAAGCTGGCCTCGCCCAGGTTCAGGGTGTGATTGCGGGCGTTGAAAAGCTGATGGATGAAGGCGTGAAAGAGAGCGGGCTCCAGTAGCGTCAGGCGCAGGCGCGCGCGTTGGCCCGCCTTCAGGCTGTGGCGATTGTTGCGGGCTGGCTTCAGCCCCCACACCGGCGAAAGGGTGAAGGGCTTGCGTCCCTGATGGTCGTGGATGGCTCGGGCCAATTCGGGGTCTACAGCATCGAGCAGGGCCAGAAATGCGGCGTGGGCAAGATGTCCCTGGGTGGCGGGCAGGCTGGCGTCATTCCGGGCTAGCAGATGGATGACAAGGGCGTGAAAGGTGGGTGTGGTCATGGTTATCGGGCGTGAGGTCAGAGGATGATGGGGTCGCGGGCGGCGCGGGCCTGGCGGGGAGAATGAATGGTGTGAGATGCTATGTGGGTTCGATCTTATTCTTTGTTAGAGTATCAATGCCGAGTCTATCCTTTTTTCCTGCCACCACCCTAAACTATCAATGAAGAAGGCGTTTTGGTTGAAGGCGATGGCCCAGGGTTGATCACTGAGGCGACCGCCTGGACGGCGCACGCGTAGTTCATACAGCTCAAACAGGGGCGGCAACGCCCGACCAAGACGGATAGCATTGGGATGCCGATTCACAAACCAGGCGACAATCTGTTTCTTGCGCAGATGCCGATTCAGGCGACGCAGGCGCACCTCCGGCTCAATACCGATTTCCAGACCACTCAACACAGTTACTTCCGCCTTGCGGCCGGCCAATGCGTCTTCGGGGATCTCGAACCACACCCGGCGCGACTTCTCCCGCATGGCGGTCAGACGGAAGAAGCCATACACACCCAACAGATTATCGGCAGCCGGCTCGATCAGGCTTGCGTAGCGAAGCTCACGCGCCACATCCTCGGGCCAGCGGTCGGCCAACTTCTCCAGCTCTTGACGATAGCTGGCTTCATCGATTTCACTGCACACTCCCCGCCGTAGGAGAAAGAACAAACCATAGCGCCGGGCAGGGAAGCCGGGATCACTGCCACGCTCATCCAGGATAGCGGCCTCGAAACCGGCGCCGCGAAAGGTGAGTAGGGGGGCCAGGATCTTCTGCTCGTCGTAACGTCGGTACTGGCCCGCGGCCTGGCGGGCACTTTTTCCGGTCAATACATCAATGGCTTTGTCCAGCCCGGCCGCCACGTGGGGCCGGTCGTCGGCCTGAAAGAGACTTTGTGCATGCCAGCGTGCGGCGTGGAATTCGGCAGGTGCGTGGCTGCGCAGGTAGCGGGTAAAATTCTCTGGCGCCTGGTAGGCTTCTTGGACGAGTTCGCTCAGCTGCTTGCGACCGATCTGCTGATCGGAGTCAAGTTTACCGGCCAGAAAGTGGTAGACATACTCCGGCACGAGCGCAACGGTCCAGTTGGGGATAGGAAGAGATTTGGCGTGGCGACCAAGGCGGCCAAAACGTTGCATGAACTGACTGGCCGTACGTGCCTCGAAGATCAGGATATCCTTGCCGGTTTCGTCCTTAAAGTCGATCCCCACCTCGATGGTGGATGTCCCCACCGTGAACGGGCGTCTCAGAGCGGCCTCTCGCTCCTGGTCAGAAGTAAAGCCATGCACTTCGCCGATGGGGATATTCGGGAAGCGATCCCGCAGTGTCTGTGCCAGGGTCATGGCCCCGGCCACCGAATCAAGGATGGTGACCAGACGTGCCTGCGGATACTGAGTCAGGAAAGCCTCGATCTCCGGCAGGTACCCAGCCAGAGCCGCCCCTCCTTGCCAGCGTTGCAAGTTCGCCGGCAGCAGGGTGAGACGGACAGGATAGGCGATATTGCGGGCCGCAGGCGCAGTCGACGGTTGTCCCTGCACGACTTCGACCGGCAGGTCGAGCTTTTGGCGCAACCAGGGCAACACAGGAGAATCGGGCGTGGCCGAAGCAAAGATGAAGATGCGACCCCAATGTGGATTGATAGCTTGCAGCGTAGCCAGCAGGTAGGTTACATCGGCCATCTGCTTTACATTATAGAGATGGAATTCATCGAAGACAAAGAACCGGTATTGTCCCACCAGCCTAAACAATCGCTGACTCAGTCCACTCGGGCCTCTGTAAAGGCCGAAAAAGGTATAGAACAAGATGTCGGGATTAGTCAGAATCGTCGGTTCCCAGTTTAGCAGACGTTCCAACGTGGGGGCATGGCGTTTAAGGTCCAGGGTTGCTTGCCATGCGTCCAGTTGCTTGCTGTCGATGCGAAGGAGCTGGTAGTTATCGCCTGGATCCAACCACGGCTTCAGCGCCCGCTCCTGGTCACGGATCAGCTCGTTGGTAGGATAGACGCCGAAGGTCGGTATAGTGTGATTGATGGCGTACGCATAGCTGCCCAAGGTTTTACCACTCCCCGTGGGCGTGACCAGAAAGAGACACAATGTCTGCTTTCCGGCCAACGCCTGTGCAGTGAGATCATAAACCTGACTCTGATAAGCATAGGGCCGCCAATCGTTGAGCCAGGGGCCCCGAACCTGCTCATAGGCTAACGGAGCCACATTGACGGTCAGAGAGGTCATCGTCGCGCCCTCCCACGCTTTGCGGAACGGGGCTGTCGGGCCAAGAAGCGCATGGTCGCGGGTAGATACACCTTTTCCTTGCCGAACTGGGCTATGTAGTAACCGGCGTCCTCAAATCTCGCCCGGCTGATCAGACGCGTGGGCAGGCTGGCGGCCAGGATATCGCAGACCACCGGATCATCCTCCACATCCCGCCAGTTGAGAAGCGGTTCGCTCTGAAAAGTTCCTTGCTCGCGTACAATTTTGTCCGCTGCTTTCAGGTGGATGCGTGCCTTCCCGGGGAATTTGCCCAGACGGATATGCACCGGTTGTCCGGCCAGGAGCCCGGGCAGGGTGGCAGCAGAAGGCAGTTCTGCTTCGTCGTTCACCAACACATAGCAGCGAAAGCGAGACCCGGGCCGCAGCATTCGCGCAAAACCCCAGTCGGGATAACCCAGCGACGGGAGTTTACCCGGAAAGGCATAGGCTTCGCGCAGGGTGTTCCACTGCACCAGACGGTGGCTAACCCGGAATGCTTGCCCGGGCGTGATGTAGATGTGGCCGTTCAGGGGCGTCAGTTCTTCCACATAATGGGGTTGCTGCTTCAGGCTTGCGTACGTGTAGGTGTCGCCATGCACCAGACCCAGGGCATATGTCAGGGCGTAGTTGTGGAGGAAGGAGCCTGTCTCGTAGACCTTGCCCCGTTCCACAGTGGCGTAGAAGACGTAATCGAGCAGTTCGATTTCGCCCCGGAAAATTTTCATGTGCCCCTCCTCTCAGACCGTGAAAGTGGCCGAACGGATATGCAAGTCTTTCAGGAATTGAGCCAGCTTCTCCTGATCCTGATTGAGCGCACGCACTTCATCCAGTACCTTTTGCAGATCATTACTGGTCACCAGTTGCACGCGACCGGCTATGTTTTTTGTCAACTTTTGGATGACTTCACCCGCGTGCTTCTGGAAATCGGCCAAACTGAGTCTACGCTCTACAAGGTCGATCTCTTTGTCGGCCATGAACGCGTCATAGAATGCCTGGCTGAACTCCAGATTGGCGAACAATTCTACATCAGAGAAGGCGATGGCCAGCACATGATTGCGCACAAAACCCTGGCGCGTGCCTTCTTTGCCGTAACGGGTGGTGCGCAGGACGTTGCCCAAGACATAGACGAACTCGTCGGCGGTCAAGTCAACGGTGGTTTCCACCGCGGGCAGGAAGACGCCCGGCGTGGTGTAGTCGTATTCGGTGATGGTGCCCGATGTGTGCGTTCGCTCATTGATGACGTTAAACTTGACCTGTTTTTGGATGATCTCGTAGGGTCGCACTGAGAAGCAGGAGTCGGTCATCAGCCTGGCTTTGCGCGCGCCTTCACCTTCCACCGCGGCGTAGCCGTAGATGAGGCAGTCGGGACAATGTGTGCAAAGACCTTCGGTCAGATAACAATCATCATAATGATTTCGAACTTGAGCCGCGGCTTCGCTAAAAAGGACTTGACCGTTCTGGATGGCATAGGGGAAGATGCCATACTGCCGGAGCAGAGCCTTGCCGGTGCGGCGTTCCGGGGCCACCTGCTTGCGCTTGAACATCACCAGGCGGGTGGTGGATTTAGGGTGAGTGAGGCCGGCCGGCGTTTGCTCCACATCTTGCTGTTCGCCGCCCTCGGTGGTGAAAATAGCGTACGACTTGGTCTCCCGCAGTAGAATGATGCTGGCG
>JALSPL010000481.1 GCA_026985975.1 Anaerolineae bacterium
ATGCTGACTGCTTGCGCGCCGGGCGTCACCGTGGTGAATATCGACAACGGCTTTGGCGCCGCCGCCGCCGCCCATCGCATTTTGCGAACGCTGACCACGAAATGATGGATCGACTGAAAAAAGATTGATCTCACGCAAAGTCACAAAGCCGCAAAGGAAAACATCAGGGTTTCGTCAAGAAAAATCGGGTGAAGCCCCATCATTTTTGCTTTTTTCTCTGCCGCCGCTGTTGATTCCGGCCTTTTTTCAGGAGAGCCAATGATGGATCATATACAACGCTAATGCTTTGGGGGTTGACAACGGTGATGTTCGGGTGTATACTACATTCACAATTTGGAATAAGGTCACCTTATCCCTCTTTACTTTCCTCGACGCTATGACTTCTATCGATAATCGCCAGATACGCGAAGCAGCCAGCATCGCCCGAGCCATCAGTCATCCGGTGCGCTTACAGATCTTGAACGAGCTACGCGGTGAGGGCGCTTATGTGATGCACCTCACCGCAGTGCTGGGTCGCCCCCAGGCTAACATCTCGCAACACCTGATGGTGCTGCGAGAAGCGGGCCTGGTGACAGCCATTCGCGATGGCATGACGGTTCTCTATCAGATCAGCGATCCTCAAGTGCTGAACATCGTGGACGATCTGTTGGCGCTGGCGCAAAAACGCATCGAGAGCCGCGGTCTGGCTGCTGGCGAGATGGAATCAAAACAGGGCGGCCGACGTCGCCGCCGCGGCAAATGCCGATGTCCCCGATGTAGTCAGGAAGATCGCTCAGGCCGTCATGGTCGGGGATAATTTTTTTCGCCAAGGTTATTCGATTTTCAGAATAACACTACATTCAACAACAGGAGGTTGCAACTAACAATGCGACGCAAACATTTTTACAACAACGAAGGACGAGGACAAGGAAGAGGCCGCGGACGCGGCAGAGGCGGAAATCGCCGCGGTTTCGGGCCCCGGGTCGGAGCCTGGGAAGGTGCTGGCCGCGGCGGATGGGGCGCTGGTTTTGGCCCCTGGCAGGATTGGGAAGAAATGCCCCAGGGCTACGGTCCGCCCCCCTGGGCTCCCCGCCGGGGCTGGAGCGAAGAAACGCCCGAGACCCCGGACGCATTTTACGGCCCGCCCCCATGGAGCGGCGGCGGGATGTGGCGCGAAAGCGAGGTCACCGCGGACAGCCGTCAAGCCTGGCTGCAAGCCCGCAAAGCCCGACTGCTGGCCTGGAAACAACATCTCGACGCCCGTCTGGCCGAAACCGAGGCCGAATTGGCGAAGTTCGACGAGCCCGAAAATGCGTCGGACGAAACCCCGGAAGTCGGGTAATCCGCCTGACGCCACCTGAATAACAGGAAGCGAAACGCCCGCTGGCAAATCCAGCCGGGCGTTTTTGATTGATAAATGGCAACCCTGTTTACAAAGCAGGCGTCACGGGCGGCTGTCCGCCGATACCGATTAAAACGACCGGAGACCGGGGACGGAGGACGGCTCACGACCCGTAAAACGTAAGGCGTAATGCGTAAGGCGTAAGGCCTTCACGTTTTACGTTTTACGCATTACGTGGTTGAGCGCCAGGCCAACGTTGGCTGCGAGAGCGTCTCTGCAAACGCCGCCAACGTTATTTACGGAACGGTCGCAAACATCTGCTCCCGCTCGGGCCCCACGGAGACGTAGGCGATGGGGACGCCCGCCAGCTCGCTGATGCGATTCAGGTAGGCCCGGGCCGCCCGGGGCAGCTCATCCCAACTTCGAGCCGCGGTGGCGTCGCGACGCCAGCCGGGCCAGGTTTCGTAAATGGGCGTCACCTCGTAGAGCTGGGGCGTATCGGGCATGACGTCAGTGATCACTTCGCCCGTGGGCAGGCGATAGCCGGTGCATATCTTCAGTTCATCAAAACCATCCAGCACATCCAGCTTGGTGACGGCCAAACCGGTCATGCCATTCAGCCAGGCCGCGTAGCGGATGGCGACGCCGTCGAACCAGCCGCAGCGTCGCGGTCGGCCCGTGGTGGCGCCGAATTCGCCGCCCACCTCCCGCAGCCTGTCACCGGTCTCATCCAGCAACTCGGTGGGGAAAGGTCCCTCGCCCACAGCAGTGCTGTAAGCCTTGACCACGCCGATGACCCGATCCAGCGAACCCGCAGGCAGGCCGGCGCCGCTGGGCGCAAACGCGGCAGTGGGGTTGCTGCTGGTCACATAGGGATAGATGCCCCAATCCAGGTCACGCATGACGCCCAACTGCCCCTCCAATAGGATGTCCGCATCGGCTTCCAGGGCCCGCCGCAACAAGGCCATGGTGTCCACGATGCGATGCCCGAGTTTCCGGCGATATGCCATCAGCCGGGCGTACAATTCCTGCCCATCCATTGGTTCGCCGCCCAAAATCTGCAACTTGCGGTTGATGGTGCGCAGGGCGTTGTCCAGCCGGGCCTCCAGCCAGTCGGGATGCAGCAGATCGCCCATGCGTAGGCCCGAACGCGCGGCCTTGTCCGCATAGGCGGGCCCGATGCCCCGTTTGGTGGTGCCAATGCTGTCCTTGCCTCGGGCCTTCTCCTCCAGCTCGTCCAACAGGCGATGATAGGGCATTACCATCTGCGCCCGATGACAGATCCACAGGCTATCCAACGCCACGCCTGCGGCTTGCAGCCGGGCCATCTCATCCAGCAGCGAGGCCGGATTCACCACGCAGCCCGCGCCGATGATATTCTGCGTGGTCGGGTTGAATATCCCGCTGGGAACAAGGTGCAATGCGTGTTTGCCATATTCATTGATGACCGTATGACCAGCATTGTCGCCGCCCTGAAAACGGATGACGACATCAGCCTGCTGGGCCAAAAAGTCGATAATCCGGCCCTTTCCCTCATCGCCCCATTGGGCGCCTACGATTGCGGTGACTGGCATGATTATCTCCTTGGAATGGCCGTCATTCCGGCTTATCTTCTCGCCTGATAGTTGGGGGATTCTTTGGTGATGATGATGTCGTGGGGATGGCTTTCCACCAGCCCGGCGTTGGTGATGCGAATAAAGCGCGATTGGGAGCGCAATTCATGAAGATTGTGTGCGCCTACATAGCCCATGCCACTGCGCAAGCCGCCCATGAGCTGAAAGATGTAATCTTTGAGATAGCCTTTGTAGGGAACCTGGCCCTCGATGCCCTCGGGAACCAGTTTGCCGCCGATGTTGCCCGGTTGATTGTTGCTTTGGGCGGTCTGATAGCGGTCACTGGCGCGGCCTTTCATCGCTCCCAATGACCCCATGCCCCGATACTCCTTGAATCGGCGCCCCTCATAAATGACCACTTCCCCGGGAGACTCATCCAGGCACGCCAACAGGCTGCCCAACATCACGGCATGCGCGCCCGCGGCCAGAGCCTTGACGATGTCGCCCGAGTATTTGATCCCCCCATCAGCGATGATGGGGATATTCAACTCGCGAGCAGCGACAGCGCTTTGCATGATGGCAGAAATCTGGGGCATGCCGGCGCCGGCGATGACGCGAGTGGTGCAGATAGAGCCCGCGCCCACGCCGATCTTGATGGCGTCGGCTCCGGCCTCGGCCAGCGCCCGCACGCCCTCCGCGGTGACCACATTCCCGGCCAGGATGGGCAGTTCGGGCCAGGTCGCGCGGATGCGGCGAATGGTCTCGATGACGCCTTTGGTGTGGCCGTGGGCGGTGTCGATGGCCACCGCATCCACCTCCGCGGCCGTCAGGGCCTCGGTGCGGGCCAGGGCCGCATCTCCCACGCCGATGGCCGCGGCTGTCAGCAAGCGTCCCTGTTCATCCTGGGCGGCGTTAGGATAATCGCTGCGCTTGAGGATGTCTTTGTAGGTGATAAGCCCCTTCAAAGAACCATTATCATCCACCAGCGGCAGTTTTTCGATGCGATATTTATGTAAAATCTCCTGGGCATCTTCCAGCGTCGTGCCCAAAGGCGCCGTGATCAAATTCTCGCTGGTCATAAAATCCCGCACAGGTTGCTCACCGTGCCGGGCGAAGCGGATATCGCGATTGGTAAGGATGCCCACCAGTCGCCCGGCTTCATCCACGATGGGCACGCCCGAGATGCGATAGTGGGCCATGATGGCCTCCGCCTCGGCCAGGGTGGCGTCGGGCGGCAGCGTGATGGGATCCACGATCATGCCCGACTGGGAGCGCTTGACCTTATCCACCTCCCGGGCCTGATCTTCGATGCTGAGATTGCGATGAATGACCCCCAGCCCGCCCTGCCGGGCCAGAGCGATAGCCAACCTCCCCTCGGTAACCGTATCCATGGCCGCCGAGATCAGCGGGATGTTCAGCTTCAGCCGGGGATGAAGCTGCGCCGACAGATCGACTTCGGAGGGCAAAACATCGGCGTAGGCCGGGAGCAAAAGGACGTCGTCGAAGGTCAGAGCTTCGGGGATATCGTTGATCATGGCGTTTCTTCCTGATGCGAGTGACGGACGGTAACGGCCACAGCATCATAGCATGAACCCGGATGTGGTTCAAGAATGTCGGGCCCGGTATCGAAGGCAGCCACGGCCCACAAGGCGCCTCAATTTTGCAACGGGTGAATGGACGCATTTCAAGATTGGGAGGCGCGTCATAAAAGACTTTCAAGGTCTGCGAGACCTTGAAAGTCTGTGGGAAGCAGACGCAAGACGCCTGCTCTGGGGCTTCGCCCCCATTTTGAAACGCCCCCGAAAATCGCGGTGATTACCCATAAGTCGATAACAAGGCCCGCTTGCCGCTGCTCCACCAGACATTCGAGGTCTGCGAGACCTCGAATGTCTACGACCGCCGCGGCTTTTGTAAGACATGGGTAATCACCGCGAAAATCGCCTTGACAACAACAAACAGACCTGCTAAGCTTTGACCATAGGGTTCAGCATTTTGCTACAGATAATCGATAAAACCAATACAAGCCATGCACAGATACTTTTTCCCTCTTCAGCTTATCTGAAACTCGACGGCTGCCTTTCGAGACCTGACGCGTCTCGAGGCTGCCGTCGTTTTGTTTGACTGCGCATCACCACCTAGCGGCTTCAACGTCGAGGCCGCCCTAGCAACAGGAGGATATTCATGATTCGCGAAACCGATTTACAGGAACTTGTGGCGTTTGATGGTGCAGAAAATCCCGTTCTCAGTCTCTATCTCGATGTCGATCCCCGAACCACAACGACAGAGACGTACAAACTCACCCTGCGCAATCTGCTCGACAGTGCGCACAATGCCGATCCTGCAGATAAAAAACGCATCGAACAATTCATCGATCTGGAATATAATCGCCAGGCCCGCGGGCTCGTCATCTTCTCCTGCCAAAAGCGTGATTTCTGGCGCGTTTTCCCTCTGGACGTTCCGGTCAAAAATATCATCATGGTCTCTCGACGTCCGTTGGTGCGCGAGCTGGTGGATTTGCTGAACACGTACGGGCATTTGGGCGTGGCCGCCATCGACAAACAGGGCGCCCGTTTCTACTCCTTCCATCTGGGCGCACTGGAAGAAGTGGTGGGCGCGCTGGGAGAGGATGTCAAGCGGCACAAGCAGGGCGGATGGTCCGCCTCCCGCTACCAACGTCGCGAAGACGAGGCTGCAAAGAGCAATCTCAAATCCTTTGTGGAACTGACCGATGAGTTTACTCGTCACTATCATTGGCAACAGCTCATTCTGGCGGGCGCACACGGCACTGTCAGCCAATTCCAGAATATGCTGCCGCCGCACCTGAACAAACTGGTCATCGGGACCATGCCCCTGGAGACCGACGCCTCTTTGCAGGAAGTGCGCGAACGGGCGGAGGCCCTGGCCAAAGACGCCTATGAGCGCCATACCCAGATGCTGGCTGAGGAGTTGGTCGTGCAGGCCAGCAAAGGCGATATGGCCGTCATGGGCCTGGAAGCCACGCTGGACGCCCTGCAACAGGGCAGCGTGTATCAGCTTTTCTTCAGCGAAAGCTACACCCTGCCCGAAAATGAGGTCCGCCGCTGCACCCACTGCAATTATCTCACCACAGCCCGGGTTGACGTCTGCCCGCTTTGCGGCGGCGAAATGCGCCCCATGGTGGACGCCATCAACAACATCGCCCGCCGGGCCATCGCTCAGGGCGCTCAGGTCATCGTGCTGCCGCCCGACAATCCTCTGGAAGCCGAAAATGCCCATATCGGCGCATTCTTGCGATACTAAACCGCCCGCTGCGCAACGGTTCGACAACCTGACATTCCAGCGCCGGCCCGCCGCCTGTTCCACCACCGGGCCGGCGTCTCTTTGAAAAGATGAAACGTCGCACCGCTTTCCATCATCTCAAAGACAACTTCCCCTGCTCTGCGGGCGCGACCAAAACGTCCTCCGTTACGGTGAATGAATCTTGAACCGCTCATCTTCTGACATCCCACCCATCCTCATCACCATCATTACCGCGCTGGCGGTTTTTGTCGCGGGCTTATTGATCATGTTTCTGGGATTACGATTTTGGGCGCCGAAACCGGTCGCCGAGACGCCCACGCCCGATTTTAGCGTCATCACCCTGACGCCGCTGCTCACCTCTGCGCCCGCGACCGCCGCGCCCACCGATAGTCCCACGCCCACGGCGACGCCATCACCCAGCCCATCGCCCTCGGCCACCCCCGTCCCATCCTTCACCCCCACCCCCACCGCAACCCCCACATCCACCCCCACGGCCACGCCCACGGCGACAACGAGCCCGACATCCACCATGACGGCAACCCCGACAGTCACGACGACTCCGACACGCACTGCAACCCCGACCGTCACGCCATCGCCGACAGAAACGGCAACGCCGCCTCCTACGCCCGCCCACACCAACACACCCACACCGCCGCCCGTCACCGCAACGCCTTTTCCCACGGCCTCCCCCACACCGCCTCCGTCCCCGACAGCCTCACCCACCGCCCCGCCGCCAACCGACACGCCCGTCCCCACGCCTGTCGATACGCCGACGGCAATCCCCACCGAGACGCCCACAGCCAGCGCCACCAGCAGCCCCATTCCCAGGCCCACAGCGACGCCGTAGCATCGGGTTAGAACCTGCCGGGACTTATAGCGTATAATGAATGGGAGCGGACGCCCAGTCGGCTCATCTTCTCCATCCCATTTCAGGAAATTACTGCTTTTTCACATGATGCAATTTGACCGTTACACCGAACGCGCCCAGGACGCCCTGATGCGCGCTTATGAAATTCTGCACCGCTATCAGCATAGCCAGGCCGACACCGAGCACCTTTTCCTGGCCCTGCTGGAACAGCCCGACGGCATGGTGCGCCACATCCTCAACGAACTGGACGCGCCCGCCGACGCTATGCGCATCGATCTGGAGCATTTGCTGGATCAGGCGCCCAGGAGCAGCGGGCCCGCCATGAGCCCCGCCGCACCGGGCCAGATCTACATCACCCCCCGGCTGCATCGCCTGAACCAGGTCGCGGTCGAAGAATCGGCCCGTCTGGGCGATGAATACATCTCCACCGAGCACCTCTTCCTAGCCATCCTGCGCGAGCGCAACACCCCCAGCGCCAATCTTCTCAAG